>JAMOUY010000025.1 GCA_027067895.1 Acidobacteriota bacterium | reverse complement strand
AATTTGAATACGCCTCGCTTAAATAAATCTCTATCGCTTTTAAAATTTCTTCCTTCATATTCTCTCCGGCAGAATAATTTTAACCTTTGTGCCTTTCCCTATTTCGCTTTCTATAAAAATCCTTCCCCTTGCCATCTCAACCATTTTTTTGCACATTGCAAGCCCCAAACCAAGCCCTTTCAGTTTGTGTGTTTTATAGTGCTCAACATCAATAAATTGAACAAACGGAATAAAAGCCTGCTTAATCTGTTTTTCATTCATTCCTATGCCCGTATCGGAAATCTCAATTACGTTTTCATCGTTTTCTTTCCTGCACAAAACCTCAATTGCCCCGCCGTTTTTGTTGAAAACAATTGCGTTTCTAATCAAAGGGTCAATTATCTCTATGAGAAACCCTCTGTTTATTTTTATTCTGCAATTGTTGTCGCAGTCCAATTTTACACTTAAATTTTTCTCTTTAATAAATTTTCCGTATCGCAAAATTACTTCGTCAACAGCCTTCGCTATCTTTACATACCCTCTTCCCTTAATTTCAAAATCAAAGGTATTGAAACGGGCTATTTGGTCCATTAGTTTTTTTATTCTAAGACTTGCGTTGATGATTTTTTCAACCATCAGATTTCCTTCTTCCCCCAATTCGCTGAAAAATTTTAACTGCAACAACTCCGAATTTCCCAAAATTGCGGAAAGAGGCCCTTTAATTTCGTGAAAGATAAAATCAAGAAAATCCTGCCTGAAATTTATCAAGGCTTCAAGTTTGAGTTTCGCCCTGTCCGCTTCCCTGTATAAACTTTCAATTGTTTTGTTTTTTTCCTGCAACTCTCTGTTTACAACCGTCAATTCCTCTACCTTTTCTTGCAGGGACAAAACAATTTCATTTGCAATTGCGTCAAAAGACTCGGCGTCAACAGAGGTTTTCTTTCTTACGCCTTTTTGCTTTAAATACTTAGCCACTATCTTTTTCAACTTGGCTTCATCAATAGGCTTCGGAAGAAAATCATGGCAAAATGCAAGCATTTTCTTCTCAACGTCCGTATCAGTTTCCGACGTCATTGCAATTAAAACCGAATTTTTCAAACTTTCCATATTTTTAAGCCTGATAGCCACAACATAGCCGTTGAGTTTGGGCATTACAACGTCAATAAAAATAATGTCGGGCTTAACCTTTTCGGCGAGTTTTACCCCTTCAAGCCCGTTTTCCGCCTCAAAAATTCTGCATTTATCACAAACAAGGGACGAAATTTTTTCTCTTAAAAAGTTTCTAACCGACTCGGTATCTTCAATTATCAGAATATTTTTCAAAAACCATCTCCCTTTCGTTTTCCCCTAAAATTTTAAATTCAAGCACAAAAATATCACCTTCCGCATACTCTTTCAACTCTTTCAAAAACTTTTTTCCCCACTCTATTAAGGTAATTCCTTTTCCCTGAATTTCCATCAATTCGTCAAAAAAAACATCGTTTCCTTCAAGTATTCTGTAAAAATCAACGTGGTAAATCGGAAAATCATTTCCGTTGTAAACATTGACAAGGGTAAATGTGGGACTTGAAACGTGAGAGGGATTTACGCCGAAATGCTCAACAAATCCCCTCGTAAAAGTTGTCTTGCCCGCGCCCAACTCTCCGTCAAGGATAAGAATATCGCCTTTTTTCAGCAATGGGGCAATCTTTTCCTTTGCAATTTCATAGGTTTGTGCAACATTGTTAGAGTGAAAAACCGATTTACTCATAATTCAAAGCCTTAGAAATATTCTCAATAATATCGCCTGCCACAACGCCTTCCCTTCCCTTTTCGCATTCCGCAATATCGCCTGCCAAACCGTGGGCGCAGACTGCCAAAACAGCCGCGTCAATCAGAGAATAGCCCTGAGAAAGCAAAGAGGCAATCACTCCGCCCAACACGTCTCCGCTTCCAGCCGTGCCCAAAGCGTTTGAGCCTGTGCCGTTTACGAAAACATCTTCTTTGTAAGCAATTACGGTCTGATAGCCTTTCAAAACAACAACGGCGCCTGTCTTTTCGGAAACTTCCTTTGCAATTTCAATTCTGTTTTCCGCAATTTTTTCCTTTGAATAGCCTGTTAAAAAAGACATTTCCCCGGGATGTGGCGTTAAAACAGCCTTTTTCCCCTTCAAAAGGGA
The DNA here is from genome assembly GCA_027067895.1 of Acidobacteriota bacterium. Classification (GTDB taxonomy): domain Bacteria; phylum Acidobacteriota; class Holophagae; order Thermotomaculales; family Thermotomaculaceae; genus Thermotomaculum. The sequence goes on along the minus strand of JAMOUY010000025.1, from coordinate 13,679 downwards.
AGACAACTCGTCTATTTTAAAGTTTCTGAAAATATCCGCGTCAAGGACAGCGGGGACTTCGCAAGTTTCAACAACCTTTTTTGCAAAGTCTTTGCTTTTTTCCGAAACCCCAAGCCCCTGCCCTATTAAAACCGAATTTTTGCCTTTTAAAAAATCCGACACGGAATTTTTGTTTACGTTTTCGGCAAGGTAAAACATTATTTCGGGATAAAAAGATGAAACATACGAGTAATCGTCTTTTTCAAGAAAAACGGTGGAAAGCCCGCAGCCGCTTTTTAAAGAAGCGTATGATGCAAGAATTGAAGCGCCCAATTTTCCTTTTTCTCCCGCAAAAATTCCGACATGCCCGAAAGTGCCTTTATGCGAATTTTCGGGAAAATTTTTTTTCAGAAAAGGAATATCCTCTTTTTCAACAAACTTAAAGTAATCCCCTATTTTTTCAAAAACAAAATCCGGAATTGTTATCCAATCCTCAATTACTTTTCCGCACGATTTACATGCGGGAAAAAGGATATGGCACGGCTTTAATTTGCCGAAAGTAACTGTCTTGTCAGCCACAACGTGAAGGCTTTCTGTATGGGATTTGTCGGCAAAAAGCCCGGAAGGAATGTCAACGCTTAAAACAAATCCTTTAAAATCATTGTTGATTGAATTGATAATTTCCCCGTAAAAACCCTTTACAGGCTTTGACAATCCCGTGCCGAAAATTCCGTCAACAACAATGTCTGTTTCTTTAAGAAAATTTTTGAAAACATCAACTCCGTCTTTCCTTTCCTTATCTATCACTTCCATTTCAACGGGATAATTTTTTACAATAGCAATCTGAAAAGCGGCATCGCCACTGTAATCTTCCGGTTTTGCAAGAAGAACGAGTTTTACTTTAACCCCCATGGAAACCAACTGCCTTGCCACAACAACAGCATCTCCTCCGTTGTTTCCCTTTCCGGCAACGCAAAGCACTCTTTTTTCACGCAAACATTCGCCGAAATCTTTTTTCAATTCCCTGACGCATGCGCTTCCCGCATGCTCCATTAAAATTATTCCGTTTGAATTCAGCATTTCAATTGTATATGCGTCCGCGTCCCTCATGCGAGAAGAATTGACTATTGTTTTCATTGTTTCCCTCCGTTTTTAAGCGGAATTTTAATCAAAAATCCCGTCATTTCGTCTTTAAAATCCAAATCTATGCTTCCGCCAAAATCTTTCATATTTTCGTTTTGAACCTGATTGTAAAAAACGGCAAGAGACTTTGCAAGCCTAAGTTTTGACTGTTGAAGCACATAATACTGCACTTCTATCGCTATTAAGAACAAAAGAATAAAAATCAAGGAAAGGCTTTTAATGGATAGAGTAAAGTTTTTTGATTTCATTTTATTCTTCTAAGTAGGATAAGTCGGTTTTCCCCCCGGTAATCTCTTTAACAAGTTCGTTTAACGAACCGTATTCTTCAACGCAGTACTTATGAACCAAAAGATAATCGTCGTCAATAAAGATTTTTACAAGGTTGTCTTTCCCGCCGAAAAACAAGGCTATTTCATACGGCAGAATTTTTTCCTTGCATACTGGACACGTAAACTCTTTTCCAAGCATAATCACTTCCTATCCCAAAGTTTCTCCGGTCAACAGAATATACAACAATAAAATGGCAATAGCAAGCGGACAGATAAAATAAATCGCTATCTGCAACCACCTGTTAAAGTGAGGCTTGCCCACATGGTCGCACCCTTCGGAAAGATGCTCAAAAAAGCATTCCAATCCCCACTTGTACGCAACAAACAGACACATCATCAAACCGCCGAAAGTAAGGAAAATGTTTCCGAAAACAAAATCCATTTTGTCAAGAAACCCGATTTTTGTAAAAAACTTATTAGCACCGAGGGAAAGCGCGGACGGGATTCCCAAAAGGGCAATAACAATGCCTGCGCCTATTGCAGCCTTCTTTCTGCTTATGCCTTTTTCGTCTATAAGGTAAGAAGTTACAACTTCAAGAAGGGAAACGGTTGAAGTTAAAGCGGCAATAGCCATTAAAACAAAAAACACAACGGCAATAACTCCGCCGAAAGGTATTTTTCTGAAAACATCAACAAGAACAACAAAAACAAGGGACGGGCCCGCTTTTGTGGGAGCGCCTCCCAATGCGGGAAAAATTATAAACCCCGCTAAAATTGCGATTAAAGTATCAAAAAAAGTGACATATAAAGCGGAAGAAAACAAATCGTCGTCGTCGGGAAGATAACTTCCATAAGTAATCATTGCGCCCATTCCAAGGGAAAGGGAAAAGAAAGCCTGCCCCATAGCCATTAAAATCGTATGGGAATTTACCTTGGAAAAATCCGGCACAAGGTAAAACTTCAAACCGTCCATTGCCCCGGGAAGCGTCAAAACATAGCCGATTAAAAGAAGCATTAAAACAAAAAGAAGGGGAAGAAGTATTTTTGCCGCCTTTTCTATTCCGTTTTTCACACCTCCTATAACAACAAAAACGGTTAAAGCGGAAAAGAGAAAAAGGTAAAATATTTGAAGAAAGCCGTTTGAAGCAAAACTGTTGAAAATTGCAGCCGGGTCAAGGTGAGATGCGGTTAATCCGCCGGTTACCCCTTTTACAATGTATGCGATAGTCCAGCCTGCAACAACGGAATAATAGGAAAGAATACCGAAGCCTGCCATAACCCCCATAGCGCCTATAATCCACCATTTGCTGTTTGGCGCTATCGCTTTAAATGCCCCGACAGGATTTCTCTTTGCCTTTCTTCCTATTGTCAACTCAACAATCATAACAGGGAAAGCAACAATGAAAACACATAAAAGATAGATAAGGACAAAAGCCCCACCTCCGTTTGAGCCGGTTATATACGGAAATCTCCAAATATTGCCAAGCCCGATAGCGGAACCGGATGCGGCAAGAATAAATCCCAATTTCGAACTCCACTCTCCCCTGTTATTCATATTCACCTCGCAAATATTTTTCTATTTTTAAATTTTATAAAATCTGGCGAAATAAAACAATAAAAAGCATTAATCATTCTTTCAAATTGAGAAAATTTTTCTATTTGATTTTTTTATCAAATACAGTAAAATATCTATTAACATGAAAGGAGAATAAATGAGTGTAAAAAAATTTTCCGAAATTTTAAAAAAAATACATGAAAACAAAATTTCGGGAACTCTCACTCTTATTTTCCCTAAATGGAACAGGTACATCTATGTATCCGACGGAGAAATATCATATCTCAAATCGGAACATCCGGAAGAAAGGCTTGGACATATTCTTGTAAAACAAAATCTTCTTTCGGAAAACGAATTGGAAGAAGCACTGAAAAAGAGCAAAGAATCCGGACATGTCCTTGGTGAATACCTTGTAAATACAGGGAAAATCACCGTGCAAGAATTACAGCAGTCACTCAAAAATCTTTTTTTAATGATTATTGAAGCGTGTTTCCTTGAAGAGATGAAAGACATAAATTTTGTTGAAAAAGACATAAGAATTGACAAAAACCTTTTCATTGAAGTAAAAACAGGCAACCTTGTGCTTGAAACATTCAGAAAAATAGACCATAAAGACTTTGAAGACTTTTTCAATGAACATAAAAACGACAAACCGAAACTTTCGGAAAAAATTATTTTTGACTACAAAAACCTTAACCTTAATCCGCTTGAAGGATTTATTTTATCCCGTGTTGACGGAAAACTAACACTTGAAGAAATTAAAAAAATCGCTTTTACCGATGAAAAAACCTTTTACAAAACAATTTTTGCACTAAATTTTTTAGGATTGCTTGATTTTGGAAACAACGATGAAGAAAACTACAAAAACAAGCCTCAAACAACAGAGAAAACAGCACAAAAAGAAATAAAAAAAGAACAAAAACAAACAAAAGAATCTGAGTATTCTGAAAAAAACGAAGATTTTATTAAAGAAGTGCAAAAACTCTACATAAACCTTCCCACAATTAATTACTATGAACTTTTGTCCGTTGATTACTATTTTGAAAAAGACGAATTAAAAGACAATTTCCATAAACTTGTAAAAAAATACCACCCGGATTCCCATTCAAATCTCAAAGAAATACGCCACCAACTTCAATCAATAATTGCAACCATTACAAAAGCATACCGCACTTTAAGAAGCGACTATGAAAGAGCGGAATACAACAAAAGAATGCATATAAAACCGCCAGAAGAAAAACCGAAAAAACAAGAAGAAAAGAAAAAGGAAGAGGCTACCAAACAAGTTAAACAAACAGACCCGAAAGAAGAATTAAAAAAACAGATAGAAAATTTTGTTAAAGCCGGATTTTACTACGACGCTGTCCAACTGCTTGAAAGCGCATGTAAGCAGTACAAGGACGATATTTACTTTTTCAAAAGCCTCGGAAACATCTATTACAGAACACCGACAAAACTTAAACAGGCAATCCATTATCTTGAAAAAGCGCATAAAATGGACAGGAAAGATACCGATATTTTGCAAAACCTCGCAGGAGCATACAAAAAAGTCGGGCTCTACAAAGAGGCTTACACTTATTACAAAAAGTTATTGTCCCTCGACCCGGACAATCCGGACGCAAAAGAATTTCTCGGAGAAGTTGAAAACAAAGGCTCAATTTTCAGCAAATTTAAAAATCTTTTCAGCAAAGATTAAATCTTACTCAACCGTCACACTTTTTGCCAAATTTCTCGGTTTGTCTATATCGCACCCTTTAAAATCAGCAAAATAGTATGCAAAAAGTTGAAGCGGAATAACATTGACAATCGGTTGTAGAATATCTATCGTCTCAGGTACGTAGATAACATCGTCCACAACATTCTTTATTTCATCGTTTCCCTCTGTTGCAACCGCTATAACCTTACCGTTTCTCGCCTTGATTTCCTGAATATTGCTTATCATTTTTTCGTAAGTAAAACCGTTTGTCGCTATTGCGACGGTGGGAAAATATTCGTCTATCAAAGAAATAGGGCCGTGTTTCATCTCACCGGCAGGATAGCCTTCCGCATGGACATAGGAAATCTCTTTTAACTTCAAAGCACCTTCCATAGCAATGGGAAAATTGAGATGTCTTCCGATATAAAGAAAATTTTGATAAGGCAAATATTTTTTTGCTATTTCCCTTATCAAATCCGCTTTTTCAAGAATTTTTTCAATATTTCCGGAAAGTTTTTTAATTTCTTTAACCAACTGCATTCCGTCAAAAACCGAAAGCCCTCTTCTTCTTCCGATTAAAAGAGCAATCAAATTTAAAATCACGCATTGCGAAACAAAAATCTTTGTTGAAGCAACACCTATTTCCGGCCCGGCATGGCAGTAAACTCCGGCATGGGTTTCCTTCGCAATTGTTGAACCTACAACATTCACAAGCCCCAACACAAGGGAACCCTTTCTTTTAGCCTCTCTCAACGCAGCAAGAGTATCCGCTGTTTCTCCCGATTGAGAAATAGCAACAACTCCGTCCTCTTCCGTTAATTTTAAATTTCTGTACCTGAATTCGGAAGCATAGTCCACATGAACGTCAAGGTCTGTAAGCCTTTCAAAAACATATTTGCCGTAAAGCCCTGCATAAAAAGAGGTGCCGCAGGAAACAAAAGTTAGTTTTTTAAGGTTTAAAATTCTATCAAGCACAGGTTCAAGCCCGCCTAACTTGGATATTCCCTCTCCCTCAATAAGCCTTCCCCTTACTGCGTTTTCAACCGTGCGAGGCTGTTCGTAAATCTCTTTAAGCATAAAGTGTTTAAAACCTTCCTTTTCGTCAGCCTCATACTGCCAGTCTATTGTTTCCGGTTTTTTCTCAATCTGTTTTAAATTCAAATCTGTAATAACCAATTCGTTATCGTTTAACAAAGCCATCTCGTCGTCATTAAGATAAATAACTCTGTTTGTGTATCTTATAAAAGCGTTTACGTCGGAAGCGGCTATGTACTCGTTTTCACCGATTCCGATTATAATGGGGCTTCCCCTTCTCGCAACGACTATTTTTCTCGGAAAATCCTTGTGTATTGCCGCAATGCCGAACGTACCTTCAACCATGGCAAGAGATTTCCTGACAGCATCCTCAAAATTGTCTTTCAGATTATCCTCAATCAAATGTGCAAGTACTTCGGTATCGGTATCCGAAACGAATTTATGGCCCTTTTTAATTAACTCTTTTTTTAATATTTCGTAGTTTTCAATAATTCCGTTATGAATTAAAAATAATTTTCCGGTACAATCGGAATGGGGATGCGCATTTGCTTCCGTAGGCTTTCCGTGAGTTGCCCACCTTGTGTGAGCAATGCCGTAATTTCCGCTAAAATCGGTTGACTTAACCTTTTTTTCAAGTTCCCCAACCTTTCCGACAGACTTAACAAACAAAACTTCCCCGTTTTCAGGATTTATTGAAGCAAGGCCGGCAGAGTCATAGCCTCTGTATTCAAGCCTTTTTAATCCTTCAAGCAGAATGGGAATTGAATTTTGTTCGCCGATATAACAGATAATTCCACACATAAAAATCTCCCTTAAAAGGTTCAAATTATTTTACCATAACTTTCAACTATTACTCATAGTTAAATAATGCAAGAAAAATTTGAAAAATTAAAAAAAATGTATAGTAAAATATGGAAGTAATCTTTTTAATTAAGGAGTTAAAAAAATGGATTGGAGAGAAGAGGCATTACATTACCATTCAAGAGAGCGTACTGGGAAATTGGAAGTTGTGCCTTGTAAACCCTGTGAAACGTCTAAGGATTTATCTTTGGCCTACACTCCCGGTGTAGCCGAGCCTTGCAGAGAAATTCATAAGGACGCGTCCAAAGTTTACGATTACACAAACAAAGGAAACCTTGTTGCCGTTGTTTCAAACGGTACTGCCGTTTTGGGACTTGGAAACATCGGAGCGCTTGCCGGAAAACCGGTTATGGAAGGCAAGGGAGTATTGTTCAAAAGGTTTGCAGACGTTGATGTTTACGACATAGAAGTTGATTCACAAGACCCCGATGATGTCATAAAGGTGTGCAAACTGATTTCCCCCACATTCGGCGGAATCAACCTTGAAGACATTAAGGCTCCCGACTGCTTTTACATTGAAGAAACTTTAAAAGAAGAACTTGATATTCCCGTTTTTCACGACGACCAGCACGGCACTGCAATTATTTCAGCCGCAGCATTTTTAAACGCGCTTGAACTCACAAACAGAAAAATTGACGAAGTAAAATGCGTATTCTGCGGTGCGGGAGCGGCGGGGATTGCATGCGCCGAGTTGTTTATCACAATGGGAGTTAAGAGGGAAAACATCTTAATGGTTGACTCAAAAGGCGTTATTTACAAAGGCAGAACGGAGAGAATGAACAAATACAAAGAAAGATTTGCCGTTGACACCCCGTTAAGGACTCTGGACGAAGCGATTGAAGGAGCGGACGCATTTATAGGCGTTTCGGTAAAGGGAATGCTTACAAAAGAAATGGTAAAGAAAATGGCGCCTAACCCCATTATTTTCGCAATGGCAAACCCCGACCCGGAAATTACGCCGGAAGAGGTTGCGGAAGTAAGGGACGATGCAATTATGGCAACAGGCAGAAGCGACTACCCCAATCAGGTTAACAACGTTTTGGGATTCCCCTTTATTTTCAGGGGAGCATTGGACGTAAGGGCAAGGCAGATTAACGAAGAAATGAAAATAGCGGCAGTAAAAGCCCTTGCCGCACTTGCAAAAGAAGAAGTGCCCGACTACGTATCCAAGGCATACGGAGGACAAAAATTTACATTCGGAAGGGATTACATAATTCCCAAACCATTTGACCCGAGGGTTTTATTCTGGGTTTCCCCAGCAGTTGCAAAAGCGGCCATGGATTCGGGAGTGGCAAGAAAACCGATAAAAGACTTTGACGAATACAGAAAGAGACTTGAAAAACTTCTTGACAAGTCAAAGGAATTTTTAAGGGTAATCTTTGACAAAGCCAAAACAAACCCCAAGAAAATTGTATTCCCGGAAGGAGATAACGATATTATTCTTACCGCGTGCAAAGAATTGAAGAAAGAGGGAATATTGAAGCCCGTGCTTCTCACACACAATCCAGAAACACTTAAAGAAAAACTCACAAAACTCAACTTTGACGAAAACGATGTGGAAATCGTATGCCCTCTTACAGACGATGAATTCCCGGAATATGTCGCAAAATACTATGATTTGAGAAAGAGAAAGGGAGTTACTCCCTCAGACGCACAAAAAAGAATGCTTGACACACATTACTTCGGTGCAATGATGGTAAAAATGGGAAGGGCTGACGGACTTTTAGGCGGACTTACCCACAACTACCCCATTATTGTAAAACCTGCCCTTGAAATTATTGAAAGACAGAAAGAAATTCGCAAAGTTGCCGGGCTGTACGTTGTAATTATTAAAAACAAACTTCTTTTCTTTGCAGACACGACAATGAATATAGAGCCGACTGCCGAAGACCTTGCCGAAACTGCAATACTGACTGCCGAATACGCCAAAAACTTCAACGTTGAACCAAAAGTTGCAATGCTTTCATTTTCAAACTTCGGAAGCGTAAAGCACCACCTTACAGAAAAGGTAAGAAAAGCGGTTGAATTGGTAAAAGAAAGAGCACCACATATTCTCATTGACGGAGAAATGCAGGCGGATACCGCGGTTGTCCCGGAAATCATTGAAAGCAACTATCCTTTCAGCGAATTGCAGGGCGGAGCAAACGTTTTAATCTTTCCGGACTTGCAATCGGGCAACATTGCGTATAAACTATTACAAAGGCTTGGAAACGCAACCGTAGTAGGACCGGTTTTAGTAGGATTAAGAAAATCGGTAAATATTTTGCAGAAACATGCGGAATTGAAAGAAATTCTGAATATGGCGGCTTTAACGGTTGTTGAAGCGCAGGAGTTGGAAAACAAATAAACAATGCGGGGGGATTTCCCCCCCTGTTTTTAGCGGAGAGTTATGACTAAACTGGATTTTCAAAACCTAATTGTAAATTTTGAAAAAGACGAATACATTTACAAAGAAGGCGACAATGCCAGCACAATGTTTATTATTCATCAGGGTAAAGTAAAACTCTTCAAAACGGCCGAAAACGGAGAAGAACTTGTTTTGGGAGAATACGGCAAAGGCGACTTTTTCGGAGAAATGGCCGTTTTGGGAGAACATGTAAGAACGGAAAACGCAATAGCCCTTGAACCGGTAAAAGTTATCGTTATTTCCAAACCCGTTTTTATAAAAATTTTAAAAAACAACGCCGAAATCGCAATACGAATGATTAGAAAATTTTCCGAAAAACTTAAAGACGCAAACAGAATGATTGCTACCCTCTTGAAACAAAAACAACTTCCTGTAAACAAAAAGGGAGAGCATTTCGCATACCTTGAACTTCCTGAATTTAACCAGAAAATTCCCCTTACTTCAAACAGCATAATCGTTGGCAGATACGACCCGGTAATAGGAATATACCCGGACATTGACATAAGTCCCTTTGACCCGCAAAAAACAGTTTCAAGAAAACACGCAATAATTACGAGAGAGGGAAGAGAAACGTTTATAGAAGAACAAATAGGCGTAATAAACGGTACGTTTTTAAACGGGGAAAGAATAAAAAGCGGAAAAAAATACAAGTTAAAAGACGGAGATAAAATATTTTTCGGCCTTGTTAAATGCGTTTATAAAGAAACAAAACCCAAACATTAAACAAATATCCTGCTCACACTTTAAACCAAATTAAAACTATGGTATAATTTTTTTAAAAGATGGCAGTTAGTCCTTAACGGATTTATAAACTATAAAAATCTTGTTGTTGTTTTCAAAAAATTAAATTTGTTTTGTCTTTCGGAAAGGAGGAATTTAATGGACACACGTATCTCAAAGAAAACAAAATATATAACTTCCCTTTCCAAATTAGGCAAACTTACTGAAAAAGAAAGGGAAAACCTTGAAAAAGTCAGTGAAGCCTTTGGTTTCAGAGCAACTGATTACTATCTTTCGCTAATAAATTGGGAAGATGAAAACGACCCTATAAAAAAACTTATAATCCCTACTGTCAAAGAACTTGAAAAATGGGGCGCAAAAGACCCGTCCTATGAAAAATCATACACCGTTGCACCGGGCTTACAGCACAAATACAGGGAAACCGCACTGTTTTTAATAGGCCCAACATGCTTCGGCTATTGCAGGTTTTGTTTCAGAAAAAGGCTGTTTATGGACGACAGCAATGAAATTCTCTTTGACATTAAACCTGCAATTGAATACATAAAATCCCATAAAGAAATCCAGAATGTCCTGCTTACCGGGGGAGACCCCTTAACCCTTTCAACCGGGAAATTGAAGCACATACTTTTTGAACTTGCGGAAATTGAGCATTTACTCAACATCAGAATAGGCACAAAAGCGCCCGCATTTTATCCATTCAGAATAACCAAAGACGAAGAACTTCTTGACATTCTGGATACAATAAACAAAAGAGGGAAAAGAATACACATAGTGGCGCAGTTTGACCATCCGAGGGAAATAAACAATCATTCAAGAAAGGCAGTAAACAAACTAATTAAGTCTGGATGCGTAATGCTAACCCAGATGCCTCTTTTAAAGGGAATAAACGACAATCCTGAAACATTGTCAACACTTTGGAACAAATCCGTAAATGCGGGACTTTCCCCTTACTATCTCTTCCAGTGCAGACCCACGGTCGGAAACAAACCCTTTGCAGTGCCTGTTGAAGATGGATACAAAATATTTGAACAGGCAAAAATGAACTGCTCGGGACTTTCAAAAAGGCTTAAATACGTTATGTCTCACGCAACGGGGAAAATAGAAATTGCCGCAATGACGGAAAAACACATAATTTTCAAATACCATCAGGCGGCAAATCCGGAAAATATCGGAAAAACAATGATTTTTAAGAGAAATTCCAACGCTTTTTGGTTTGACGATTACACCGAATTGGTTGACGAATACAAAATAGAAAACCCGTTTGTTTAGAAATGTGATTTAACTCATAACAAAAAATTTCCCGGCGCCGTATGTTATAATTGAGAAAACAAAATAGGGGGATTTATGAAAAAACTATTATTCGGAATTTTATTGGTAATACTTTTTATCCCTTCTGTTTATTCGGCAGAAATCGAAAGGGAAGAGTCCTACGGGTACTTTGGCGTTAGAGTCGGATACATGGAAATTGACGGCATAGAAGACGGAGGAAGCGCAAATTTGGGATTCACTTTGGGATTCAGGGTTTCCAATCCAGTTGCAATTGAATTTTCCCTTGATTACCATTCAAGCGAATTTTCGGCAGTTGACAGGACAACCTACGCCTTTCAGGCAAGCCTTTTGCTCTATCTCACATCAAACACCAACGTCCAGCCATACCTTGTGGGAGGCGGAGGATACTACATTTCGGGATACGATTACTGGATTAACGGATACAAATACACCGATTTCACATCACACAAATTCGGCGGACATTTAGGTGCTGGAATAGACATTATGCTCGGGGAATACTCAACAATAACATTTGACGTCAGGTACATTGGAGTGGACGAAGACGTGCCTCAGGAGTATTTCGGATACGATACGAAAACTTTTGACGGAATTCTCGCCACTGTGGGAGCAAAATTCAGATTTTAAAATGGAATGCAATGAATTAAAACTTTTGGAAAAATACAAGTATTTAATTGGAGTTGACGAAGCGGGACGGGGCCCTCTGGCAGGCCCCGTTTTTGTTTGCGCTTTTGCCTGCAATTTAAACGACTACAAAAGCCTTTTGTCTTTCAAAGAATTGACAGACTCAAAAAAACTAAACGACAAAAAGAGGGAAAAACTTTTTATTGGCTTTAAACACAAATTCAGGTATGAGATAAAGTCGGCCTCAAACGAAGAGATAGACAAACTCAACATTCTAAACGCAACGCTTAAAACAATGGAAAAAGCGGTGCTTTCCCTTCCGGGAAAAATTGTTGAAAATGCGATAATCCTTATAGACGGAAACAGAAAAACAAGTTTGCCTTACCCCCAGATAACGGTTGTAAAGGGAGACTTAAAGTGCAAAACAATCGCCGCCGCGTCAATAATGGCAAAGGTTTCAAGGGATTTGCTTATGCTTGAAATGGACAAAAAATATCCGCAATACAACTTCAAAAAACACAAAGGATACCCGACAAAAGAACACAAGGAATTGATTAAAAAATTCGGGCTTTCCCCTATTCACAGAAAAACTTTCAAATACTTTTAAAGGCAAATTCCCTCAATTTTTCCCAATCTTTTACAAAACCGGAATTTAAAATCTTTAAATGCGACAAAACATAATTCAATCCGTTTGGAATTGAATCCTTAAACCAATCCTTGTTTTTCTTAAAACCGAAAAAGCAAAACGTCCCCAAAGCCTTCAAGTTTCTCTGCAAGGCGACAACTCTGTAATCAAACTCGTCAATTTTTGCCTCAATCTTTCTCAAATTTCTCAAATCAAGGTATGCGTCAAACATTAAAGATGCGGAATCGTAAAAATCCGGCGCAAAAAGAGTGTCCTGAAAATCAATTATGTAAATCTTTTTGTTTTTTACCATTACGTTTCTAAAATGATAATCCCTGTGGGCAAGTTTCAAAGGAATGGAAGCAATGTTTTCGTTTACAAAAGAAATCAAATTATCCAGAAATTCAGAGAAATCTTCCGAAAAAATCGTCCCACAGCAATGGTTTTTAAAAAAAATCAACTCTTTTTCCCAATTAAGCGTATCCGTCTCAACCTCTTCTTTATCAGGAATTGACTGTATAATTCCGATAAACGAATAAATCTCTTCCGCAAACTTCCTTTTGCTGAGATTTAATTTTAGGGAATTAAAGTAATCAACCCCTGTAATATCCCCGCAGTCTTCCATTATTATTTCAAGGTTTACCGTATCCACATCGTAAATTTCGGGCACGGGAATGCCGTGTTTTCTGTAAATTTTATACCATTTCAAATAGTTGTAAAAAGAATCCCTTAAAGACGGGGGATAAACTGCCTTAACAAAGTTTTTTCCTCTGTAATACTCTCTTGAAGACGCGTCGCCTTTGAGTTTTACAAATTCGGACATTATTTTCCAATCAGTTTAAACAAATCTCTTAAAAACAACCTCACATTGGGATTTCTTGATGCGCCCAATCTTCCCAATTCGTTTCCCTGCGCGTCAAGAATTACATAAGTCGGAAAACCTCTTATTCCGAAAGCGTTTGCAAGTTTCCTGTTTCTGTCCCTGTATTCTTCCGGCACAAGGTCTTTGTTTCTCGGAAAATCTATCCAAACAAGAACGATTTTGTCTTTTGTTTTTTCGTAAAATTCTTCCTTTGAAAAAACCTTGTCTTCCATCAACTTGCACCAAACACACCAATCCGAGCCTGTAAAATTTAGAAAAAGAGGAAGATTATGCTCTCTTGCATAATTTCTTGCAGCCTGAATATCCATAGTCCATTTTCCCGGCTCATAGCCTTTTGTAATTACCCTCTCGTTTTTGTGGGATGCATTGCAGTTAAAATTCAACACGGAAAATAAAATCAAAAGCGAAAACAGAAAAAACTTCGTTTTTCTCATAAAAACTCCTTTTATTTTTTTTGCAATAAAATTCCTTTCCCTATCATTTTATTACAAAACTTTTATCTTTAAGAAACAAATTTTTATATAATTAAACCATAATGAAACTGTCGGGAGTGGATATGGGAAAATACAAACTG
>JAMOUY010000024.1 GCA_027067895.1 Acidobacteriota bacterium | reverse complement strand
TAGGGAAAAATTTCCTTGCAAGCGCAATGATAGACATATCCGACGGATTGTCAAAGGAGTTAAACGAAATTTGCAAAAAAAGCAAAGTGGGAGCGGTAATTTATTCTGAAAAATTCCAACTGCCCGAAATTGATTTGTTTGAAAGAGACGAATTGATAAAATACTTTCTTCACAGCGGAGAGGAGTATATTCTGCTTTTTACTTCGTCCAAAAAAGAAAGCGAGATAAAAAAATATCTGCCAAACGCTTTTTCAATAGGTGAAATTACCGAAAATGACGGCGTTTTCTTAAAACACGGGACATCGCTTGTTAAATTGGGGGAATTAACCTATAATCATTTTGACAAAAACAAGGGGCTTTACTGATGGCGAGAAAAAAGTTTAAAGAAATTTGGAATGACATAAAAGCCGCTCTTTTCAACGAAGAGATTACCCCCCACGACAGGGCTTTGTCAGCCGCAATCGGTATGTTTATCGCTTTCAGCCCTTTTTTGGGATTGCACAATCTAATGGCAATATCCATTGCCCTTTTGTGCAAAAAGATAGACAAAATTCTGATAATAGGTTTTACTTGGGTTAACAATCCGTGGACTACAATTCCAATGTATCTTGCAGGATTGAGGCTTGGCGAACTTTTGTGCTGTCCCGACAATCCCTTTGACATAACTTCAATAAATTGGCACATGTTTACCCTGTCAAATTTTATTAACGGCAAAGCATGGCATTACCTTTTTAACGATTTTAAGGCAATTGTCGTTCCGTTTTTTATAGGCTGTATGGTTTTGGGAATTGTTGCTGGAATAATAACCTATTTTGTCATTTTGTTTATTCTCAAAAGGAGGGAGAAAAATGCCGTTGCACACATTAACGGTTAGGACAGCCGAAAGAAACCAAATGATAGACATTACTGCGGAAATAGAAAAATACCTTTTGGAGAACAATTTTCAAAGCGGAATTTTAACGATTTTTGTTCCTCACACAACCGCGGCAGTAACAATAAACGAAAACGCAGACCCGTCGGTAAAGAGGGATATTTTAACCTATTTGTCAAAACTTATTCCCCGAAATGCGGATTTCAGGCATTTGGAAGGCAATTCCGATTCCCACATTAAAACAAGCCTTGTTTCCCCCTCAATTACCGTTATTGTTGAAAACGGGAGGATAGTTTTAGGCACGTGGCAGTCTGTTTTTTTCTGCGAATTTGACGGGCCGAGAACGAGAAAAGTAATTTTGAAATTTATAAAAGATTAGCGAGAGGTGAATATGAGTACATTAAGCGTTGAAGAATTAAAGGAAAGGTTTGAAACGGTTAGAGAGAGGATAATTCCAATCAGGAGTTATCTTTGACCCGGCTAAAAAGAAAGAAGAGTTAAAAAAATACGAAGAAAAGACGTCCGACCCTGAATTTTGGAACAACAACGAGGAAGCACAGAAGGTTTTAAAAGCTATTTCTTCTTTAAAAAACGAGATTTCCCTTGCTGAAAAAATTGACTCAATGGAAGAGGATATTGAAGTTTTGTTTGAATTCTTAAAAGAAGGCGAAGATGTTTTGGAAGAAATATCGGAAAAACTTCAACAACTTGAAAAACTTGTTTCGGACGCCGAAATTCAAATGATGCTTAGCGGCCCTCACGACAGAAGCAACGCTATTTTCAGCATACATTCGGGCTCGGGGGGGACGGAGTCTCAGGATTGGGCTCAAATGCTTTACAGAATGTACACAAGGTATATGGAGAAGAAAGGCTTTGATTATCAGATAATTGACTATCAGCCCGGAGACGAGGCGGGAATAAAAAGCGTTACCATGCTTGTAAAGGGGGACTTTGCTTACGGATTTTTAAAAGCAGAAAACGGCGTTCACAGGCTTGTAAGAATTTCCCCCTTTGACGCAAACAAAAGAAGGCACACATCCTTTGCTTCCGTTCTTGTTATTCCCGAACTTGACGACGAAATAGACATTGAAATTAACGAAAAGGATTTGAGAATAGATACATACCGCTCATCAGGTGCAGGCGGACAGCACGTTAACACAACCGATTCGGCGGTGAGAATTACCCATCTTCCCACGGGAATTGTCGTATGCTGTCAGAACGAGCGTTCCCAGATAAAAAACAGGGATGTTGCAATGAAGGTTTTAAAGTCAAGGCTTTACGAACTTGAACTTGAAAAGCAGAAAAAGAAGCAGGAAGAGTTGACGGGAGAAAAAAAGGAGATTACGTGGGGAAGCCAGATAAGGTCTTATGTGCTTCACCCTTACAGAATGATTAAAGACCATAGAACCGGCTATGAAACGGGAAACGTTGAGCCTGTGCTTGACGGCGATTTGGACGAATTTATCAAGGCATACCTTGTGATGAGCGCAAAGAACAGGACGGAAAACAAAGCATGATTTTTGTAATCGTAATTTTGTCTTTTCTGCTTTTAACAACTTTGGTGTTGCTTTTTGTTTTTTACCGCAAATACAAAAAGGCGGGGAAAATTACCAAAAAGCAGAAGGACTTATCCGAGGCGGGAATTCTTGCAAGCGGGCTTGCCCATGAGATAAGAAATCCCTTAAATTCAATAAAAATCAACGTTCAACTGTTGCAGGAAGATATTGAAGACGCCGTTGACGACAATGAATTGAAGAAAGATTTTAGGGAGACGATTTCCTCAATAACCTACGAAATAGCAAGGCTTAACGAGTTGATGACAAACTTTTTAACCTATGCGAGACCAACCCAACTAACGGTTGAAGAGTTTGATTTGTCCGAGTTTCTTGAAGACATGGTAAATTTCATGAAAGTTGAGGCAGAGGCAAAGGGAATTGAGTTAAAACTTGAAGTCCCGAATGAAAAACTTGTCTTTAAGGGAGATATGCAGAAGTTGAGGCAGTCTATAATGAATATCTTGAAAAACGCCATTCAGATTCTTTCCGAAGGGGGAGTTGTAAAAGTCAGTTTGAAAAACATGAGGGATTTGTACCTTATTGAAATTGAAGACAACGGGCCCGGAATGACGGAAGATTTTTTGTCCCAAATCTTTGTGGCTTTCAGTTCCCAGAGAAAGGGAGGCACGGGGCTTGGGCTTTCCATTGCCAAAAAATTTATTGAAGCCCACGGAGGCGGCATAAAGGTTGAAAGCGAAGTGGGGAAGGGTACCAAGTTTACCGTAATTCTTCCTGTTTCGGAAGAAGCGAAGGATAAAGAAGGACGGGAAAATGAAGAATAAAGTAATTTTTCTCTTTTTGCTTTTTTCTTTTGCGGTTTTTTCAAAAGAGTTTAAGGTTGACGAAAGTGTGGAAATTACTGCTGACAAGGGTAATCCCGCGTCCTATCTTTACATTGACAAAAAAGAAATAGAGTCTCTCTCGGTCAATTCCGAGCAGGAATTGTTGTTTTTGTTTCCCTGCGTTTACCTTTCGGTAAGGGGAGTTAACGGCATTCAGGCGGATTTGTCTTTCAGAGGGTCAAAAGGAAATCAGGTTGAGGTAAGTGTTTTGGGTGTGCCGTTAAACAACCTGCAAACCTATCACCACAACTTTGACATTCCCCTTGCGCCGGAAGATATTGAGTATGTTGAGGCGGAGTCTTCCTCAAACGCAAACTTAACACCGTATTCTTTTGCGGGAAAAATCAACTTTGTGCCGGGAGACAACAAAAAAGAATTCAATCACCTCGCATACGGAAGCCACGATTACTATCACATTTACGCAAGGGAAAACGGATTGTCTTATCTGTTTGAGGGAAGCGGAGGCTATGCGGAAAATACAAAATACAACCTTTCAAACGTAACCTATCAGTTTGACTACAAAGGGGTAAAGTTTTTCACTGCTTTTAATTCCAAACACTTTGACGCAAAGGATTTTTACGCGCCCTATCCGTCGTACGAAAAAACCCAGACTTCCGTTTTGATTG
>JAMOUY010000023.1 GCA_027067895.1 Acidobacteriota bacterium | reverse complement strand
ATGGGAAGATTATGTTATGAGGCTTTTTTCCCTAAAAAAGGGGGGATACACCCCGAAGCACTCCCATCCGTGGATACACGTAAACATTGTATTGGACGGAAAGGGCACACTTTTTCTTGACGGGAAAGAACATGAGGTAAAAAAGGGAAGCGTTGCCCTTGTCCCCGAAAATGCGCTTCACCAATACAGAGCGGACAGGGGAGAAGAGTTGCATTTTATCTGTATTGTACCGAAAAAAGGCGAATCGCCGCAAAATCTAAAATAACGGAAAAGAAGAATTTGTTTTGTGGACAATCCATTTGCCACCTGAACGAGGCCTCATTTCATAGACAATAGAGTAAGTTTCTGTATAGCCGTCATCGTCTTCCATTGTAAGTTCAACCTTTGCGTAAGCCTTCATATAGTATTTGTCAAGGCTTTTCCATAGAGATTTTTTTCTAAAATAACGGGTAGATTTAACCTTAATTCCCTCAATAAAGTAATCCTTTAATTTTAAAGATTCCCAGTCGGACAATGAGCCGTTAAAATCATTGGGAACAAGTATTGCAACCTTGTTAAGCCTGCCGCTTTTCCATTCTTCCAACTGCGAAACCAAAAATTTTTCCGCCGATTTTTCCAAATTGCTCATCATGTTGTTTCTAACAAGGTAAATTCCAGTAATAAAAACAACCCCGATAATTGCCGCAATGCCCCCCGAAAAAAGATTAAGCCCGAAAATTTTGTTTTTCATTTTTCCCCCGCTTTTAAATGATTTCTTTTTTCAATATACCAAAAAAATTTCAACAAAAAAAGGGGGCTAAAAAGCCCCCCGATATAAAATTTTCGGAAAATTACTTTTTGCTTAAATACTCGTCAATTCCTTTTACAGCCTTCAAACCGTCGGCAATTGCGGAAATAGCGTCGGCAGTCCAGTTAACGGCGTCTCCGCCTGCGAATATTCCTTCAATCTTTGTCATGCCTCTTTCGTTAACCGGGATTTTGCCCCACTGCAAATCAAGTTTTTCAACAATCTCGTCGGGAAGGAAGGAGTAATCCGCCTTCTGTCCTATTGCAGCAATAACGTTGTCGCATTCCCAAACTTCGTAAGCGCCTTCAATCGGCACGGGTCTCGGCCTTCCCCCTTTCGGGTCGGGCTTCATTTCAGCTCTCTGAATTTTTATAGCCTTAACCCTTCCGTTTTCGTCGCCTATAACCTCAACGGGAATTGTCTGCGTCCTGAATACAACGCCTTCCTCTTTTGCTTCGTGGATTTCCTCGTGGTCGGCAGGCATATCCTGTTCCCTTCTTCTGTAAGAGAGGGTTACGTCAACACCGAATCTTCTCAATACCCTTACGCAATCCATTGCAACGTTTCCGCCGCCGATAACCACCGCTTTTTCTCCGATATCAATTTTTTCTCCAAAGTTAACCGCCCTCAATAGAGGCAATGCCTGAATTGAGCCTTTCAAATCTTCTCCCTCAACGCCCAATTTCATCGGGTTGGTCAAACCTATACCGAGGTAAACGGCATCAAATTCCTCTTTGAGTTTTTCAAAGGAAACTTCGTTGGAAGATTTGGGCTCACCTTTTACAACCTTTGTATTTTCCCTAATTTCCACTCCAACCGATTTAATGTGATTCAACTGCTTGTCAAGTGAAGGTATCGGGAATCTGTATTTGGGAATTCCGGCCATAGTCATACCGCCTGCCTTAGGCATTTCTTCAAAAATAACGGTTTCATAGCCTTTAAGCCTCAAATAGTATGCAACCGTCAATCCGGAAGGTCCGCCTCCCACAATTGCCACCTTCTTGCCGTTTAAAGGCTGAGGCTCTAAGTTAAGCACATCTTCGTAAGACTCAAACTGCTCGCAGGCAAACCTTTTAAGCCACCTGATTGCAATAGCGTTATCCTGTCCCGCCCTGTGGGTCATTATGCAGTTGAATTCGCACCTTCTGGTACAAACCTTACCGCACATTTCAGGCAGCGGGTTGTTTTCGTAAATTATCCTTACCGACTCGTCAAACTGTCCGTCCCTTATTGCCTTGATATAGTCGGGAATGTGCATTCTGTCCGGACATGCCGAAATACAAACGCCGCATCCCGTGCACCTTTCCGCCTCTCTTCTTGCCTCTTCAACGGTGTATCCGTAAACAGCCTCGGCAAAGGTTTTAACCCTTTCCTCAGGAGGCATAATTCTCATAGGCACTCTTTCAAGGTCAAGGAGGGAGTCAAGGTCTGTCTCGCATGTCCATCCTATATTTTCCTCATATTCTTTTCTTTCAAGCCCCGGAATGTAAATAAATGAATTCGGGTCTTCGTCAACATAAACGTAATCGGTTGAGAGTTTCAAAGAGCCTGTGGGACAAACGTCAACGCAGAGTGCGCACCAGCAGCATCTTCCGTAATCAACCTTTGGCCTCAACCCCGAATCGCCTGTTTTAGGCTCAATTCCCTCAACCTTTACCATGTCAATTGTTTCATTCATGCATATCTTTGCGCAGTTTCCGCATCCCACACACTTTTCAAGGTCGTTTATGTGAAAGCCCCTGTATCTTTTTGCGGTTTCCTTTTTCTCGTAAGGATACCTTACGGTGTGAGGGTGCTTTGCAAGGTATTTCAAAGCGGTAAAAGGAGAAACAATGCCTTTTAAATCAATTCCCCAACCCATATTTCACCTCTTATCTTTCAATCTCAGGCGGGCATGTGCCCAGAGAGTTCATAATCATGGCAACGTCTGCAAGTTGCGCCCCTTCAAGCATATCTTCAAGCAAACTTACGCCGTGCACGTAAGCGGGGCCTCTAACATGCATTCTTCTTATGTATTCGCTTCCGTCCGTAACCAAGTAATATCCGAATTCTCCTCTCGCCGATTCGGTTTTTACGTATGTTTCCCCGGCCTTCAACTTCCAGTTCATAGGGTATGGAATTCTTGTTCTGTATGGACCGTCGGGAATGTATTTTATAATCTGCCTGATTATCTTGATGGACTGCTCAATTTCCCTTCTTCTAACAAGCGCCCTTGCGTAAACGTCTCCGCCGGTTTCTGTAATTACGTCAAAATCAAGTTTGTCGTAAACCTCGTAAGGCGCGTCTCTTCTAACGTCGGAAGCAATTCCGCACGCCCTTAAAGGAGGACCGACAACGCCTCTCTCAATTGCTGTTTCAGGGTCAATAACAGCGGTGCCGATTGCCCTTTTCTTAAAAACCGCGTTGTCAAAGAACAACCTGTCAAATTCGGGAAGTTTTGACTCAATTAAATCCATAACCTCGGCAACCCTGTCAAGAAAGCCCTCGGGCAAATCTCTTCTAACGCCCCCGGGAATTATATACATGTGATAAACCCTTCCGCCGGTTAATTCTTCAAACAAATCAAGTATGTAATCCCTGTATCCGACAGACCATTGAGGCACGGTGTACAAACCCGTTGAGCCTGCCTGCCCGCCCATCCAGAGGTGGTATGCGGCAAGCCTTGAAAGTTCAAGCACAAGCACTCTTATCCATTTTGCCCTTTCAGGCACTTCCAATCCTGTAATTTCCTCTATCGCCCTTGCAAAGTTTTCTTCGTTCGGGTCGGGCTCGGGAACACAAATTCTGCAAACAATGGTAAAAGCCTGCATTGCCGTTCTTCTTTCAACAAGTTTTTCAAAAGCCCTGTGAAGATAACCTACATGGGTTTTCGCTTTAACAATGGTTTCCCCTATTAAGTCAAGTTCAACACTCATATTCCCGGTTATGCCGGGGTGCTGAGGTCCGTGAAATATCTTAACAACCTTGCTCATTTCTTTCTCCATTCGTCAAATGCTTCGCCAATGTATTCTCTCGGTTGATAACTTTCTTCCCTTCCCTCACGCCATTCGTAATGCTCGTTTACATAGTGCAGGGTATCAAAATCCCTTCTCATAGGCGGTGCATCTTTCCAATCTTCAAGGATAAAAG
>JAMOUY010000022.1 GCA_027067895.1 Acidobacteriota bacterium | reverse complement strand
CCCTCGCAAATTAAAATTCCGTCCCTCATATTGAAAGGAATAATCATCTTTTCCCCCGCGTACGAACGAATTGCGCCCTTTCTTATAATCAAATCGTCGGTATCAATGTAATTGTGGACAGACTCAACAGATTCGTAAAAATCGGATTTCAGAATATCAAGCACCGTATCCATCATTGTTTTTCTGTTTATTTTTGCGTAATATTGGGCAAAAACCATGTCAAACATATAGTCAAGCAACAATTCCCCTTCAAGAAATTCAAGCCCTTTTTTTACCGCAACGTCTTTTTCAGCCGCGTGTTTTTTTGCAATTTTTTGGTGATAATTTGCCACGCACAACCCGAAATGCCTGCTTCCCGAATGAATTACAGCCCAAACATCGCCGGTTTTAACAGACCTGCCCAACTCAATAAAGTGATTTCCCCCGCCCAAAGTCCCTATTGAATTTACCGTCTTTTCAAAATCAATTCCTATCTGCGCGGATTTTTTTCTCAGCCAAGAAGGGGAATAGGTTTGAAGCTTATAGCCTGTTTTTCCGATTTTTTTCTCTATTTTTCTTCTCACTTTGGCGAAATAAGAGTTTAAATAATTCCAATCAAAAGCAGTTTCAATATTTACCTTAGCCTTTTTATAGACGGAAAAGCCGGACGGAATTCTTGACTTAATAGCCGAATCAATCTTTTCAAGTTTCAGATTTTTCGGCTTTCCTATATTTACCGCAAGCATTCCGCATCCTATGTCAACCCCGATTGTATTGGGAACAATTTTATCCGTCATAGGCATTGTAAACCCAATTACAGACCCTATCCCAGTATAGCAATCGGGCATAATCACTATGTTTTCCGAAAAAGCGGGATGGTTTGCAATCTCTTCAATCTGCGAATACGCCTCACTCTCAATGCCGTCAATCATAACTTTTGCAACCGAATACTTTCCTTTTATGACAATCATAACAACTCCCAACAATATTTTACCCTATGAAAAAAACAACAAACACAAACAAGATAAATTTTAAAAAAAACATCAAGATTTCCACCAAATCTATAAAATAATTGAGATTGTAATTTTCCATATTTCGGGCACAAAATGTATCCATATTTTTGAAATTTTATTTAAAAAATCAAATAAAATTTTGTTAAAAAATTATTATAAAAAAATTTATAAACATCATTGTAAAAAACCTAAAATTTTGTGCTCAAAATCACTTGATAAAACAAAAAAAACAAATTAAACTTGAAATTAACCAATTTTAAACGGAGGAAAAATGAAATTTTTATCTTTATCTGGCAAAAAGTTTTTGTTTACTCTATTAATTTTCGTATGGTCTTTCTCGCTTTTTTCAAGCCCTGAAAAGTTGGGAATTTACAAACCCATTCATTTCGGGAATTTTCAAAAAATGCTAATTTACCAAAACTATGCGATACTGCTTACATGGGACCAGACTCTGTGCGTTTACTCAATTGAAAACGACAAATATACTCTTTTAAATTACAAACTTTTATCCGCAATTCCCGATTATATACCAAACGGCCACATTCTAATCTATAAAAACCGCCTTTATTTTGCATGCAAGGATTACATGGCGATATTTGACGTTTCCAACCTTCCCGAAATATCATTTATAAAAACACTGCCCAATATTAATAAAATCCGTTCAATAAATATAAAAAACGACATACTTGCCGTAGGGCACGACTACAATGGCCTTATAGAACTTTACTCACTTCAAGACCCCATAAATCCGGTAAAAATCACTCAATTTTCCGACCCGAATCAAAATGAAGTTTCTAACATTTATTTCACAAATTCTCTGCTAATTTATACGGCCAGAGAACGCACACAAGGAAATGTGAATGTTATAGACATGTCCAATCCCCAAAATCCTCAACCCCAAAAAAAATATACCATTAATTATCAATTATACGACTCTGCCTTTTTAGACGGCAAATATCTTTTTTTACTAAACGAGATAAACAAAACCTATTTTATGGATTTTTCCAATCCGTCAAACCTGCCGGCAAACCCTATTGAAACCAATATTAATTTTGCATGGTACAATATAATTTCAACGGAAAACAATATTATACTTTTACACGGATATATAGCGGAAATAATGAACAAACCGGAATTATCCCATCCCGACAATATGCAAATGACACCAAACTATTCCTTAAATAATCGTTTAAGATGCGCTAAAACAAAAGAAAAAGGAAACGGGATGTATTACATCTATTCCTACGACAATGCATCCAACAAAAAAACAATAATTTCGTTTGACGACCAAAACATATCGTTTACAGAAGTGGAAATAGACCAAAAAGATTTTACTACAAATGGAGAACTGGCCCATATCGGAAACTATATTTACATTCCAGCAGAAGAAAACGGAATAGCCATTTATAAAATTGATGCCGGAAACATTCCTCAATTTGTCAAATTTGACGATTTAATATACGACGTAAAAGACCCTAAGGGAATACACTTATTTAAAAGACAAAATCAATACCTTGCCGCATACTCTTATTCAAATACGGTTTTAATTAACATTGACAACAGGGAAAGCCCTCAAACAATCTCAAAAATAGACTTCCCTTCGCAAGCAATAATTATTGACGGAAACTACCTTTTTGCCATAAACAATACCCGTCTCGGCATATTTGACATAACAGACCTTGCCAATCCGCAAATTTTATCCGATTTTCAACTTCCGTCTTATGAAAAAGCATCTATGCATTACTACCAAAATCATCTTTATATAGGAAAACTGATTATTGACGTAAGCGACAAAACAAATCCCAAGGTTGTTAACGATTCAATGGACGCAAAGTTTGTATGCGGAAAAGACAATCTTTTAATTGCAACATCCTCATCAAACCAAAGAGTTTTAAAGGTTTACAAATTAAACAATCCGGCAAATCCGGAAAAAATACAAACCATTTTTCTGAAAGGAAGTATATACAACAGGACATTAACCTATAAAGAAGGATTTGTATGTTTAAATTATAAATGCCAAAGCACCTACAATAATGAAACAATTTTTTATTCATTTCAGGGAGAAACATTGGTGCCGGCATACTACTTTAACGGGAAAATAACAGACTTTATACCCGGAAACAAATTTATGTACGCCATACAAAAAAAACACACGCCTTTTGTTATTTTGGGAAAAGAGTACATCATTCCTCACATTGCAACAACTTGGGGATGGGAAACATATTTGATTGCCGACAACCTTTCTTCAAAAACCGAAACGTTTCTTTACTCAATAAACGATTACCTGAAAGCAAAAGAAGAAAAAAAGAATATCGGCGGCGGAAAACAAATTGCAATACCATTTCAATTCGGACAAACCGGAAATGTGGTTATTCCGTTTGATTCACACCTAAGTTTCAAGGTTTCCTACCATCACACAGGGGAACACGGAATTGCCGAGTTTCTGCTTGACAACCACGTAAGCAATTCATTAAACCTTTTCACGCCTCAATACCTTGCAAACGAACTTACGTGGATGGGCATAGCGGTGGCAAACACAGGGGTAACAATAGATTTTTCAAATTTTTCCTCATACAAAAACGACGGGACGCCTATTGAAAGCACACAAAAAGACCACCAGTATCCCTATACAAGGTATGCTTCGGTTTTAAGCAAACTGTTTCCGTCCGCCGAATGGAAAGACATCGCAAAAGTAAAATCAGGAACAAACTATTTTGCAAGCGGAATCACAATATCCGGAAACGGAAATTCAAGGCTTCTCTTTACCCCGGCAACATACGAAAAGCAGAGAAGCGACAAAAGATACATTCCGCACATTGACGTTAAGGGATACTGGAATACCTATTTAATCCTTGACAATCCCACAGATTCCGACATTACGGTAAACATCAAACTCTATTCAAACGGCTCGGTTGCTAAAACAGACACAAAAACAATTCCC
>JAMOUY010000021.1 GCA_027067895.1 Acidobacteriota bacterium | reverse complement strand
TCAAGCCCGAACTGTCTTATTGCTTCAAGAAAAGGAAGAGACTCAATATCTCCCACCGTACCGCCGATTTCGCATATGGCAATGTCAATATCGTTTACAACCTTTTTTATTGAAAGTTTGATTTCATCCGTAATATGGGGAATAACCTGAACGGTTTTGCCCAAATAAACCCCTTTTCTTTCCTTTGTCAAAACCGAATTGTATATTTTTCCCGCCGTCTGGTTGTGGTGTTTTGTTGATTTTGAAGAGGTAAACCTTTCATAGTGTCCCAAATCAAGGTCTGTTTCGGCACCGTCGTCTGTAACGTAAACCTCTCCGTGCTGATATGGACTCATTGTGCCCGGGTCAACGTTAAGGTAAGGGTCAAACTTTTGCAAACTTACGGTATAGCCCATACTTTCCAAAATAGCGCCTATTGAAGCGGCGGCAATTCCCTTTCCAAGTGAAGACAAAACCCCGCCTGTAACAAAAATATACTTAGTCATCTATTTCCCCCAATCTTTTTTTCAAATTTATGTAATCCTCCTCGGTATCTATCCCGATAGAATTGTATTCGGTTTCAACAACAAAAATCTTATAGCCGTTTTCAAGCACACGCAACTGCTCCAAACCCTCCCTTTCTTCCAAAAAAGTGGGACTCATCTCAGATAATTTTATCAAAAAATCACTTTTATAGGCATAAAGACCTATGTGTTTGAAATAATTTTTAAGCATTTCTTCTTCAACCTTAAATGGATAGCCCATTTCAACAGTCTTTCCGTAAGGAATGGGAAGCCTTGAAAAATAAAGGGCATACCCGAATTTATCGCACACAACCTTTACAACGTTGGGATTGAACAATTCCTCTTTTGAATTTATCCGTGTTTTCAAGGTTGTCATAACAATGTCTTTATTCTCAAAAAACGGAATAATCGCCTGTTTAATTGATTCGGGGCTTATCAAAGGCTCGTCGCCCTGCACGTTAACCACAACATCAACGTCAAGGCTTTTGGCAACCTCGGCAATTCTGTCCGTCCCGGATTTATGGTTAGGCGAAGTCATTACACATTCTCCGCCAAATGACACAACCTCTGTGTAAATTCTTTCGTCATCGGTGGCAACCACAACCCTTTCAAGCAAATCAACCTCTTTACACCTTTCATAAACCATTTGAATGATAGTTTTATCGTTGATTTTCAGCAGAGGTTTACCGGGAAGCCTTGTAGACCCATAACGGGCGGGAATAATAGCACATACCTTCATGTAAATAGAGATTATCAGAAAAAAAATCAATAGGCAAGAAATTTAAGAATGTTGATTTTAAGTAATTTTTTTTCTAAAATTTTTTAGAAAAAACAAGCGAGGTGATTATGAAAAAAACATTTCTATTTTTTGTATTGATAAGTTTGATTATAGGATGCACGCAAAAACCGAATCAATCCAAATCAGCAAACCGCACCCACCACGGACTTCCCTTTTTCAAAACTTATTCACCGAAAGAGCCTGAAATCAAACTTCCAAAAATCACACTTTCGCCGGGAAAATCAACAACAATCACAAAACCTACGGCAATAATTTTGGATATTAAGCCGGAATGCCTAATAGGAATTTTGGCTATTTCCGACTCGGATTTTGAAATACAAACAATCACTTTTCCAAGCACGGCATATAAAATTCCATGGCAAAACAATAAAAAAGCATATCTCAATTTTTTCTTTGTTCCGGAAAAGGTTTTCAAAAAAAATCAGGAAAAAAGATTCATTATTAAAGCAATTCCCAAAAACTCCCCTTTGAAAATCATTTTGTCGGAAGACAGAAATTTAATCTCCGCCGATAGCAAAAAAGTGGTTTTTAAAAAAGAAATTCCTTCAACAGTAAAATTTGCAATGGTTGTCGCTCCAAATAATTTAATAAAATTCTACTCGGAAAACGGGAAAGTTTTGGATTCAAACGAAATATTTTTGGGAATCTTTCCGACAAAACAAAGAGAATACAAATTTGAATGCACTCCTCTAAAAAATTCTAAAAAAAAGATAAACAAAATCGGATTTTTAACTTTTACATATTAAAGAAACATTTGATTAAAATTTTCGGTATAATACCAGTATGATTGAAGTGAATAATTTGAAAAAGGTTTTTAAATCCACAAAGAAAAAGGTTGAGGCGTTAAAGGGGATTTCGTTTAAGGCTTATCCGGGAGAAATTTTCGGGCTTGTCGGCCCAAACGGCGCTGGGAAGACAACAACTTTAAGAATTCTTGCCACAATGCTCTCTCCAACGGAGGGAGATGCGGTAATTGACGGAATTTCGGTAAAAGAAAAACCCATGGAAATCAGAAAAAAGATAGGCTTTCTCTCAACGGAAACAGGGCTTTACGACAAACTTACAGGCGAAGAAACATTAAAGTTTTTCGGCAAACTATCAGGACTTGACGAAAAAGAGATAAAGGAAAGAAGCGAAATTCTTTTTAAATCGCTTGGGCTTGAAAAGGATAGAAAGAGGCTTGTATCCGAGTATTCAACCGGTATGAAGCAGAAGTTAAGCATTGCTCGGGCTTTAATCCACAATCCGGACATAATTATTTTTGACGAGCCCACAAACGGACTTGATATTCTGGCAACAAAAACGGTGGTGGATTTTCTCCTTGATATGAAGGAAAAGGGAAAAACCGTGGTTATTTCAACCCACATTCTTGACGTTATAGAAAAGGTTTGCGACAGGGTTGCAATTATTCACAAAGGAAAGATAGCGGCAAACGAACATCTTGAAAAACTTAAAGAAAATCACAACGCACAAACGCTTGAAGAGGTGTTTTTCAAACTTGTGAGTTTTGAAGAGGAAAAATCATGAAGAATATTCTAACCGTTTTCGGAAAAGAAATGAGAATTTTTTTAAGGGACAAAAGGACTCTTTTTACAACATTTGTGCTTCCCATTTTCTTTTATTTCATATTTTTCAACGTAATGGCGGGAATGGCCTTGAAAACAAAAAAGGATATTAGCGAAAAAACGCTTAACATTGCGTATTCCGAAACCGTGCCGTCGGATATTATCGCTTACCTTTCTTCAAACGGAAAAAAACTTTCTTTCAGAAAAACAGGAATTAAAGAATACAAAAAAATGCTTTCGGACAAGAAAATCCACGCATTTTTAAACTTTGAAAACGGGAAGGTTGTTGTTTATTACAATTCCGCAAACAGGCTTTCAAGGGAAGCAAGAAAAAGAGTGTTGGAAAACCTTGAAACGTATAGAAAAGAAAAAATTGAAAAAAACCTTGAAACTTTAAACATTCCGAAAGAAAAGATTTTCCCCTTTGAGATAGATGACGTTGACACTGCCTCAAAAAAGGACATGGCTTTGGCTTTTCTGGGAAGGCTTATGCCTTACCTGATAATCATTATGCTTTTTTCAGGTGCGCTCGGTTTCGGGCTTGAAGTGTCAACCGGGGAAAAGGAAAAGGGAACAATCGCCACTCTTTTGGTGTCTCAGGCGTCAAGGACGGAAATTATTCTGGGCAAACTTTTTTACGTCATAGTGATTGAATTGCTATACTCAATCGTCAACATTGCCGGATTTATGCTCGCGTCTCTTTCTGTTTCAAAAAAAATCTCAAAGGAATTGGCAAAAAAAGCGGTGGAAGAAGCCTCAAAGAATGCCGACAAAATACAGCAGTTTCAACTGTCTTTCAATCCCGAAACGGTTTTGCTTTTATTTCTTTTGATTATTCCAATCGGAATAATCTCGGCGGCGCTTATAATCGCAATAGGAAGTTATGCAAAATCAATGAAAGAAGGACAAACCTTAATGACACCTGTGATTTTGCTAATTGTTTTTATAGCGATTTTAACGTTAAACGCACCGATTAAAATTCCCACATACTACTTTTACATTCCCGTTTTAAATACCGCTTTTGCAATGCAGGAAATTCTAACAGGGAAAATTATTCTTTCCCATTTTCTTT
>JAMOUY010000020.1 GCA_027067895.1 Acidobacteriota bacterium | reverse complement strand
TTGAAACAACATTCCTGACAACAGGTTCAAGTTCCTCTCCCTTGCCTGCGATAATCTCTTTCTGATGGTCGTAGAGAAAGTGTTTCAACTTGTCGTTAAGCCTTTTCGGCGAGAGAGGTTTTTCGGTTAAAAAGGTGGGGCAAAATTCATGACATCTTCCGCATTCGGTACATGTGTACAAATCAAGATACTGCTTCCAAGTAAAATCCGTGATTTTTGAAATTCCCACGGGAATGTCGTCGTCATCCGAATCAAACAATTCTTCCAAATTTTCAATTGTTTTCAGTTTGCCCTTAGGTTCAAGTTTCTGAAAGTAAACGTTGGGAATTGCGGTAATAACGTGAAAATGCTTTCCTCTTGGAAGTTCGTTCAAAAAGAGAAGCAAGGTAATAATGTGAATCCACCAAGCGGTGTTGTAAACAACGGGGGATGCCGAAACATAGTTTGACATCCATTTTCCAAGAAAAGCAACAGCTGCGGGATTGTAGTGATACTCTACCCCGTCCATAATCATATCGGTAACCAAAAGGATAAAGATGAAACCCAAAATCAGGTAGGCTTCCCAAGAGGGGTCAAGCCTTTTAGGCTTAATAAAAGCCCTTCTGATTGCGGCATAGATTATCATTATCATTACAAGAATTACAAAAATGTCTTTAAAAACAAGGTAGTAATGCCCGGCAGGGGAAAGAATGAAAGAGTCAAGAAACTTATGGTAAAAGCCTTTACCGAAGAGAGTAATCGTTCTTAAAGCCAAAACGCAGAAACCCCAGAAGATAAAGGCGTGCATCAATCCGGTCTGCGGGTCTTTTAAAATTCTCTTCTGCCCGAAGGCAAACAAAAGCACCCTTTTGATTCTCTCTCCGACATTGTCAAACCTGTTTTCCGGCTTTGCCGCTTTCAAAAGCAGATATTTCTGCCAAATTTCGTAAAAGAAGAAAAGCAGTCCGCCGAAAAATACCACAAGAAAAATCCAATATCCGACGCCGGCAGTAGGATTCATAAGCCCTCCTTAAAATTATTACTGAATGACTATTCATTCATTATTCTAATTTATTGCAAAGCAAATATCAACTTTAATTTTATAAAAAAAATAAGAATTTAGAGAGGATTTTTTTATCACAGAATATTTTTTGGATTTTTAAACGGCATTTTGTTTTAAAGATTTCCACAAAACAGAAACTTTTTCGGCTGAAAGATTATTTAAGCAAATGGCGGAGGGACTGGGATTCGAACCCAGGGTACCAGCGAGGGTACACCGCATTTCGAGTGCGGCCCGTTCGACCACTCCGGCATCCCTCCGCAACGGATAAAATTTTACACTATTTTGACTCTTTTTTCATTTTTCTTTTTAACTCAAAAAAATCGGTAAGAAGTTTGCCGCATTCTTCCGCAAGCAACCCGCCTTCTATCTCAACCTTGTGGTTAAGGTTTAATTTGTCAATAAGTTCAAGGTGAGACGTTATTCCGCTTCTTTTGTCAAACGCGCCGAAAACAAGCCTTTTAATTCTTGCATGCACCATAGCGCCGTAGCACATAAGACAAGGTTCAAGGGTCACATACAATGTTGAGCCTAAAAGCCTGTAATTTTTTTCATAAGACGAAGCCTCTCTTATGGCGATAATTTCCGCATGCGCCGTAGGGTCGTTTGAGGAAATGGGGCAGTTGTATCCCCTTCCCAAAATAACGCCGTTTTCGGAAACAACAACAGCGCCTATTGGCACTTCGTCCCTGTCAAAAGCCCTTGTGGCCTCTTCAAAGGCAAGTTTCATAAAATAAACATCCTGCTCGGTAAACGACATTAAATTTTTATCCTTATTCCAGAATCAAATTCTTCAAAATTAATTTCATTTTTTTGGCACACTTCTTTGAAAAACTCAAAATACATAGAAGATTGAAGCATTGCAGGGTCTAAATCTTCGGAATTGAAATCAAACGGGAAAATATCCGACATAAATTCCGCTTCATTTGTGTTGTCAGCAGAAATTTCATATTTAACGCTTTTTTCTTTGCCTCTGATTTGCGCAAAAACCGATTCGCCCAAAAAATACACCGTTTTTACAAAGGCATTGTTAAAGACTGTAATATTCGCATTTTCCGAAATATTCAAAGAAAAAACCACATTGTGTTTTACCTCTCTATCCGTTATTACAGCGTGATAGTATCCTTCAAAAAATCTTTTGAGATTTATCGGTTTCTTGCCTGCAAATGTTGATGCTTCAAGAAAATCGCCTATGCAGTCGTAAATTTCTATAAGCACTTTTACGGAATTGAAAATTTTTTCATAAACCCTGTACCCGCCCCTGAATTCGGGAAAATCCTTAACTTCCTCTATTTTTGATTCAAGCAGTCCGAGTCTTGAAAAAACGGGGGTAAGTTTGCCGTTTGTGTTGTGGATAAATCCCTCAACCGTTTTCATAAATAAATCCAATTTGCTTTCCGCAACAATCTTAAATAAATCATAAAAATTTTCGCACTTTAATTTGGAGAAAACAAAATTATCCGCCTCTTTTTTATATCTGTAAAACTCTCCCTCAAATTTAAAAAAACCGTTTTTATCCACTTTGCCGAAACTTTTAACAAAGTTTTCAATATTATTTTTCATTTTTTACTCCCCTGCAATATCACCAAAACAATGGTATAATAACACTTGTTAATATTTTATAGGAAGAGGCAAATATGGACAATGAAAAAGTGGTTCTTGCTTTCGGAAGCAATGAAGGAAAAAGAGAAGAAAATATTAAAACCGCATTGAAATTTCTTGAAACAAACGGAGTAAAACTTGAAAAACTTTCGTCGTTTTACAATACCAAACCCGTTGATTACACAAACCAACCGGATTTTATAAATTGCGTCGGCGTTTTTTCAACAGCAATAACCCCGTTTAAACTTTTGAGAATGATAAAACAAATTGAAAAAAGAATGGGAAGAAATACCAAAATAGAAAAGGGGCCCCGCAATATTGATATAGACATAATTTTTTACGAAAGGGTATGCACTCAAACATATAACCTTCAAATCCCTCATGGTGAATACAGAAACAGAATGTTCGTCCTTTTTCCTCTATCCGAGCTTATGCCGGATTACATTCCAGTTAACGAAAAACTCACCGTAAAACAACTTCTGAAAAAATGTCCCGACAAACAGAGCGAACCTAAAAAAATAGCGATGAAAAAATGAAAAAAACAAGATTTGGAAAAACAAAAATAAAAACAAATCGTATTTAAAAAAAGCGAGGTGCAGTATGGATATTAAACTTAACGTATCAAAAGAAAAAGGCATAACGATTTTGGAGGTACAGGGAGATATTAACGCCCATACGGTTAACGAATTTGAAAAAAAACTGCACCAAATTGTTGAAAACAACAACTACAAAATTCTTATTGACTGCAAAAACCTTGACTATATTTCCTCAGCGGGACTGGGCGCGCTTATGGGCGTAATAGAAACCGTGAAAAACAACGGCGGAGACATAAAACTTTGCAACACTTCCCCAAGCGTTTACAGAGTTTTTGATATTTTGGGCTTTACCGAACTTTTCAAAATCTATCCGTCTCTTGAAGAAGGATTAAAGGCATTTGAGGAAAATGGCTAAAAAACTTTACCTCAAAACCACAATCAAAGCCTCAACAGAATATTTAAGCCTTATAAACAAACTCACTCTTGATTTTTTGTCTCTTTTAAAAACGGAAAACGAAGAGGCTAAAAATATTTCCCTTGCGGTAGACGAGGCTTTGACAAACACAATAAAACACGCATACAAATACGACGACAAAAAAGACGTTGAGATAGAGTATGTTTACGAAAACGATACTCTTACAATAAAAATTTACCACACGGGAATTCCCCTGTCCCCAGACAAACTTGTTTTCCCCGACATGAAGGAATATTTGAAAAAATACCAAAAAGGCGGACTGGGAATTATGCTGATGATTAAATTTATGGACTCTGTTGAATACGGAAACGAAAATGGAAAACACTTCTGCAAACTCGTCAAAAAAATATCCTAAAAACGAGCGGACAAGCCTTGACCTGCAAACCTTTATAGAGTTTGTCTCAAACGCAAAGGAAAATATTTCCCTGAAAAACATTGCAAATTTGACAATTCTAACTTTAATGGGAAGATTGAGAATAAAACACGGCAAAATATCGGTAAAAAACGTTGAAATTGTCAAAGGAAAAGAGCAAAAAAAATACCTTATAAAAAGAAATTTGGTTTTCGGAAAAACAAAATTGGGAGAAATATTTTTAGGCGGGGAAAAAGAAACAATTTCTTTGTCAAAAAACGAAACGGATTTTATTGAAGGAATATGTCAACTTTCCTCGGTTTTAATCAAAAACATAGAAAACATCAGTAAACTAAAAGAAACAAACAGGGAATTAAACAGAAAAATACTTCAATTTGAATCACTTTTTGAAACAAGCAAGGAACTTCTTTTAACCCCCGACATTGAAAAAGCGGTAAATATCTGCATGAACATAATTTCCGGAAGCATAGGAATAATGGAAATCGGAATAAAAATCAACAGAGACGGGAAAGAAATCATTTTTCTAAAAAACATTGATTTGGAAAAGCCGAAAAAAGGAAGAAAAAAAATAGAGATAAACTACATCACGGCATTTTTGGGAAAAAAACTCAACGGTAAAACACCTTCCCATTCGGACATTCATTTCGCTCAAATTGTTTTAAACCTGCTTTACACAAATATAGAAAACCTGAAAATGATTGAACAACTAATTGAAAAAGAAAAACTTGAAAAAGAGATTAAAATCGCAAGGGAAATTCAAAGAAAACTTCTGCCCGAAAAACTGCCGGAAATTGAAGGACTTTCCATAAAAACCGAAATGATTACCTACAATCAAGTCGGCGGGGATTACTATGACATAATTCCCTTAGACAAAGGCAAAACGCTGATAATTATTGCCGACGTTTCGGGGAAAGGAGTGCCTGCCTCACTCATTATGTCCGCCGTGCAGTCATCAATAAAAACCATGGTATTGAAAGACAACTATAACCTTACCGACATGGCAAACACCTTAAACAAACTTCTCATATCAACCACAGAGGGAAACAAATTTGTCGCAATGTCAATCCTTCTTTACGACAAAAACACGGAAACGATAGAATATCTCAATGCGGGACATACGCCGCCGCTTCTGTTTAAAAAAGACAAAATAATTCAGTTAAGAAAAGGAGGGCCTGTAATCGGACTTTTGGACTTTGCCATCTATCAAACGGAATCGATAGAATTTGAAAAAGGGGACTTTATTTTTATGTACACCGACGGTATATCGGAAGCGGAAAACGAAAATGGCGAAGAATTCGGAGAAAACAGGATAATTAAAACCCTGAAAGAATTTTCCGCCTATCCCGATATTGACAAAAAATTCATGGAAAAGTTTTTTAAATTTTCAAACGGAAAATTTAAAGACGATATAACCTATATTTATGTCAAAAGAAACTGAAACACTTGTTTATTTTGTTTATAAACAAAAAATTGTTATAATACTCGCATGAAAAAAATATTATTTTTTTTAATTTTAACATTATTGAGCCAAATATCTTTTTCCCAATACCTTCCGTTAAGAATTTACTCTTCTTCCGACGGTTTGGCGTCAAATCAAGTTTTACACATTACGGAAGACAAAAAAGGAGCCTTATGGATAGGATGCGGCTCTGGATTGTCAAGGTTTAACGGATTCAAATTCAACAACTTCGGACTTAAAGAAGGACTGCCAGACATATCAATTATAAAAATACTCCCGACACAAACAGGCTCGGTATTTGTATTGACATTTCAAGGCTTGTCGTTTAAAAACGAAAAAGAAGATTATTTTAAAAAAGTCCCCATAGAAGGGGAAATAACCGACTTTACCGCTTTGTGCAATACCGAAAAACAAGAAAAAATAAAAATATACGCCTGCGTAAAAAACCAAGGTATTTTTGAATACCGTCCGGATAAAAACATTTGCACCCCGATTGGGTTTGAAAAAATAAAACCCGAAACAATTACCGAAAAAAACGGAAATCTGATTACGGCAAACCAAAGCGGAGAAATATTTTTAATAGACCTCAACACAAAAAAAATAAAAAAAATAGCAAATTTAAATATGCCTGTTAAACTTAAAACATACTCAAAAAACACGGTATTTGCAATCGGTGAAAAAAACGTATTTTCCATAACATTTAACAAAGATACCCCAAAAACAAAAGAAATATTCTCATCAAAAGACAAAACTCTAATAATTTTTGACGCATTAAAATCGGGAGAAAACGAATTTTGGATAGGAACAAACAAATCCCTTATAAAACTGCAAAACGGCATAAAAAAAGTTTTTACCACGGAAAACGGAATTCCGGAATTACCTGTTTTCGCAATATTCAAAAGCAGCGACGGAACACTTTGGATTGGCACAAATTCAGGACTTGCCAAACTTGTAAACGCGCACATGCTTATTTACAAAAAAGTCGCCGGAGACGACATTCAAAGTTGCATCTCTCTTTATTGGGACAAAGAAAAAAAAGAAATCTGGACGGGAACAAACAGGGGCGTTTACATAATCAAAGGAGAAAACACAAGCAAATTAAATAACGAATATTTGAACCAATATGTTGTCTGGGACATAGAAAAAGACGATAAAAACAATTATTACTTTGCCACCGAGGGGGGAGGAATACTAAAACTTTCGCCAAACGGAAAGCAGACAATATTTAAAAAAGAAAACAACTCACTTCCTTATAACAAAGTTACCGACCTTTTATACGCAAACAACTCGTTATACGCCGCAACCAAAAACGGTTTTGCCGTGTATAAAAAAGGAAAATGGAAAATCTATACCCTTGCAAACGGACTGCCTGCATCATACATAAGAGCGCTTGCAAAAGACGATAACGGAAACATATACCTTGCCACATACGGAGCGGGGATAGTCAAATACAAAAACGGACAATTCTCTCAAATTATTCAAAACCTTAGAAATGAATTCACCATCACCTATGCGGTAAGATATCAGGACGGAAAAATATGGGCGGCATGTAATTACGGACTGATAAAAGTTGAAAACGGCATAGCCACACTCTATGACAGCAAAAACGGTTTCCCAAATTACAGCACAATTGCAATTCTACCTTTAAAAAGATACATTTGGGTTGGAACAGACAGAGGGACTTGCCTGTTTGACGCAAAAAAAGAAAAAGTAATCCAAATATTCACCATTGACGAAGGGCTTCCCGGAGACGAATTTACAACACACAACGCAATTTGCATGGACAACCAAAACAACATTTGGATAGGCACATTCGGAGGAATAGCAAAAATCAACCAAAAAGCAATTTTGGAAAGCAAAGAAAAATTTAACCCGAAAATATTTCTGGAAAATATTACCTATTTTTACAAAGGAAGAAAAACAAAAATTTACCCATCAAACAAACTTGCCATACTTCCATACGGCGCAAAAGACATAACATTAAACTTTGACATTATATGGTTTAGAAACGAATACAGCATAAGCATTTTTTATAAACTTATGGGAGAAAGTCCGGAATGGAAAAAAATTGACAACCTGAAAAACACAACAATAAACTTCAACTTTTTGTCATACGGGGAATACGACCTCTACATGAAAATCATAAACTATTCAGGACACAAAGAATCAATTGAGAAAAAAATTCTTAAACTAAAAGTAAAAAAACCGTGGTGGGCCAAAATCGGATTTATTTTCCTTGCTTTGCTTCTTTTTATTGTCGGAGGAGGACTAATAACTCTTTTAATCGTGCATATCAGAACAACAAAACTTAAAAAAGAAAAAGAATACCTTGACAAACTTGTTGCCGAAAAAACAGAACAATTAAGAATAGCAAATGAAAAACTCAAAGAAAAAAACGAACTTTTGAAAGAAATGGCGGAAAAAGACTTTCTTACGGGATTATACAACAGGCGTCATGCCATGAAAGTATTGAGACTATTCCAAAAACTTGCCGACAGAGAACCTAATTACAACATATCCTTTATTTTGATAGACATAGATTTTTTCAAAATCATTAACGACACATACGGACACGATGCAGGCGACTATGTTTTGAAAGAATTAGCAAAACTTCTTGAAGAAAACACGAGAAAAGCGGATATTGTGGCAAGGTGGGGCGGGGAAGAATTTTTGATAATACTTCCCAAAACAAACTTGGAAGGAGCCAAAAAAACCGCGGAAAAATTAAGAAAAATAGTTGAAGAAAAAACCTTCAACTACAAAGGAGACATAATCAGATTAACAATAAGCGCCGGAGTAGCCTCTCTGGATTTAACCAAAGACGGTTCAAACCGAGACATAGAAAATCTATTAATTGATGTTGACAAAAAACTCTATCAAGCAAAACAATCGGGAAGAAACCTTATTGTCTACTAAAAAATCAGGTTTAATTTAAAAATTTGGAAAACCAAAAAAAGGAAGGAAATGGGGTGAGCGAGGGGAATTGAACCCCCAACCCCCAGAGCCACAGTCTGGTGCTCTATCCGATTGAGCTACGCTCACCATAAAAAAAGAAAATGGCGCACCAGGGAGGATTCGAACCCCCGACCAACGGCTTAGAAGGCCGCTGCTCTATCCTGCTGAGCTACTGGTGCGTGCCCCTCGCGTTCGGGTTTCTTGGTCGGGGAGAGAGGATTTGAACCTCCGACCCCTTGTTCCCAAGACAAGTGCGCTGCCAGACTGCGCCACTCCCCGACGCGAAGCATATAATAGCAAAGAGACCTTAAAAAGTCAACATTTTTTGAAAAAGAAAAATAGGTATTTCAAAACTTTTAATCAACAAAACCTTTCTGTTTCAGTCTGTTATACATTGCATCAAAAAGCCTGTTTTGTTTCAATTCGTACAGAGTAAAACCCTGCTTGTTTGCCATTTTAATTACCTTTTTTATGTCTCCGTACGCTCTCATTCTTGCAAGGGCAACGCATAAAAATGAATAAGCCTCTTTCTTTTGAGGATTCAGAAGTATTGTTTTGTAAAAATTTACAGCAGCAAACCTGTTTGAATTGTTTCCCAAAGCCCTCATTCCGGCATTGAAAAGGTTATTGGCCAGTGCCGTTCTTTCCGCAAAAGACAAATTTGCCGTTTCTTTTTTAAATTTTTCCAGCGCATCTTTCTGACTTTCGGTAAAATTCAAATAACTTTCGGTTTTTTTAACCTCGTTTGAGTAGGAAAAAACCTCTTTTTCTCCGCTTTCCAAGCCTTTTGCTTTTTCCCCGACAGATTGTGATTGCTTGGGCTGTTTTTTAACGTATTTCGGTTTTTTTAGAGGTTTCTTCAACGATTTTTTACCGTTATTCAAGTTTTTTTTCAAAGATAAAGCCGATGAAGAAACAGATTTTTCATTTTCATCGCTTTTTTTCCCATCTTCAACTTCTTCCTCAATCTCGGATTTTTTATCCTGCGATAAATTTTCAGCAATTTTTTCTTTATTTTCGGAAACAAGATTTCCGCTTTGCTCATTGTTTTTTTCACTATTGTTTTCAACTTTTTCCGCAATTTTCTGTTCTACAACAGGTTTTGCTTTCTTTTGAACAAACTTTTTCCCGACAAAAAACAACAGTGCGGATAAAATCGCTATTAAGACAAAGCCTGCAATTAAAAATTTCGGCAATTTTGAAGATTTTTTTTCTTCCTTTTGAAAAAGTTGCGTCGCCTCGGCATCGCCTTTTCGCACACCGCTTGTTTGGGGTACAGGCGGAATCGGCGGAACCGAAACTGTTTTCTCAACATCAATGGTCTGATGAGTTAAAGAAGCCAATGCATTTAATGCTTTTGTCACTTCATTACAAGATTTATACCTTTTTTCCGGCAACGGAGCCACCATTCTTCTTAAAACCGACGCAACAGACGAAGGAATATTATCCATATTCAACTGCTTTTCGTCAAAAGAAACGATTTTGTACATTATTGAAGTAATGGTGTCCCCTTTAAAACATTTTTCCCCCGTAAGCATTTCGTAAAAAACAATACCCGCTGAAAACTGGTCGCTTTGAGGCGAAACCTTGCCGTCTTTCAACTGTTCAGGCGCCATATAGGAAATCGTGCCCAAAAGCACCCCTGTTTGAGTCAAATCCGAACCTGTTTTTTTGGCAATTCCAAAATCCATTATTTTTATTGTGCCGTCAGGCAAAACCCTTATGTTTGAAGGCTTAATGTCTCTGTGAATAATCCCCTTTGAATGGGCATAAGACAAAGCGTCGCAAAGTTGAGACATTATTTTTAAAGCGCTTTCGGTATCTATCTTTTTTGATTTAATTAAAGCATCAAGGTCTTCCCCCTCAACATATTCCATAACAATATAGGGTGTTTCTCCTTCCATACCCATATCGTAAATAGTAACTATGTTTTGGTGATGCAAGTTGCCCGCCGATTTTGCTTCCCTGAAAAACCTTTCCCTCTGCTCAATGTCCTGAAACAGTTGGGGATTCATTGTTTTTATCGCAACTTTTCTCTCAATAACAGGGTCAAAGGCAAGGTAGACAACACCCATTGCCCCTTTGCCGATTTCTTTTATAACCTCGTATTTGCCGAATTTCATCACAAAATATTCTCCGCTAATTTTTGAACTTTAATCTGATTCCTCCCAATACAATTTCATCTCCTTCATTAAGAATACACTCGGAAACCTTTTTTCCGTTTACAAAAACTCCTTTTTCGCTGTTAAAATCGTAAATTTTAAAACCGTCAGGCTCAAAAACAACCTGAGCGTGCTTAAATTCAACGGAAAAATCGTTTAAAACAATGTCGTTTGATTCGTCGCTTCCAATATTTGTAGTGCCCAATTTCAGCCTGAATTGAGTGCCTGCGTTTTCCCCGGAAATAATTTCAAGCACAGGCTGGCGGATAAGCATTGTTTTGCCTTCCTCATTGTTGAGAGAATAATCAAACACAGTTTTGTCCTCGTTAGGAACGGGAATTTCAGGCAAATGAGTGTTTATGCCTGTTTTTGTTTCAAACGCGTCTTCAAGGTCTTCCTGATTGACATCGCTTATAGCATCGGAAAATTCCCCGTTGTCTTTCTCTTCTTCAAAATCAGGCATATTGTTTTCCTGCATTAAAATATTTTCCCTCAAAACTTCTTCCATTTTTTTGCTGTAATTTTTCAATTTTTCAAAAAGGTCAAACCTTTCTTTGTTTTCGTCTTCAATTGCTTTTATCATTTCGTCCGCTTTTTTCTGAGAAAACTCTCCCAAATCGCATCTTACCTGAATTTCCTCTTTTTTAATGTTAACTTCGCTCAACTCCTGCTCAATCTCTTTAAGCATGCTTTCAACTTCCGACTTCTGAACGGCAAGTTGCTCAACAAGGGGATAAATCTCGGCGTCTAATGTATCAACCTTTTTGTCGTAATCCCCTTTAACCTTTTGGTAAACAATGTCGGAAATAGAGCCTTTCTTTTCTTTAAGTTTCTCAATCCTTTCCAGAAAAATTCTTTTTTCGCCGTCAAGTTTTTTTATTTTTTCTATAAGTTTGTCTATCCTTTTGAAATCCATAACTCCTCCTTTTATGAATTTTGTTAATTACATTTTAACTTAAATTGGAAAAATTTTAAATAAAACTTAGTATTCAAACTCAATGCCGAAAGGTTTTAATGCGCGGGGAAGAATTCCCAAGGTATAGGCAATTGTTATTCCGTAATTGGTGATTTTTATCCCGTTTTCCTTAAAAAAATCCATTCTTGAAAGCATTGCCCTTCTGTTTAGCATACATCCCCCGCAGTGGATTACGAGTTTCACCCTGTTTTTTTCAAAATCAAACCCCCTGCCTTTGTGAAATACAAAATCAAGTTTTTTCCCGGTATACTGCCTCAAAAGTCTCGGTATTTTCACAGTCCCTATATCGTCGCCGATTTGATGGTGAGAGCATGCTTCCATTATCAAAACCTTATCTCCGTCTTTCAGGTTTTCAATTTCCCTTGCGCCTTCAACAAACAATTCCAAATCCCCTTTAAACCTTGCAAACAGTATTGAAAAACTTGTCATGGGAATTTCTCCCGGCACATCCGCCGCAACCTTCAAAAATGCCTGAGAATCGGTAATAACTATGTCGGGATTTTGCTTTACAAGGTTTAAGGCATAGTATAATTCCCTCTCTTTTACCACAAGGCAGAAGGAATCGTTGTCAAGTGCGCTTCTTATAGCCTGCACCTGCGGAAGAATAAGCCTTCCCTTCGGCGCTTCTTCGTCTATGGGAACGACAAAAACAGCGTATCCGCCGGGTTTTACAAGGTCGGAAAGCAGTCCTTCAAGAAAAAAATCGTCTTTCTTTTTCAAAAGAGAAACTATTTTTAACTTTAACTCGCCAATTCCCTCTCCATTCAAAGCGCTTGTTTTTACACCGTCAACTTTTTCATAATTTCTTATATCGCTTTTGTTAAAAATTTTTATAAAATCAATTTGTTTTTTCTGCAAAGTTTTTATTAAATTTTTTTCTAAATCCGTTATTTCTCCGTCAATCACAATTAAAGCAAGGTCTGTTTTATTTAAAACTTCAAGCGTTTTTTCAATTCTTTTTTCCCCTAACTCACCCTCGTCGTCAAGCCCTGCCGTGTCTATAAAAACAACGGGGCCGAATGGAAGCAATTCAAAGGACTTGTAAACCGGGTCTGTCGTTGTCCCCGCTATGTCGGAAACAATTGCAAGACTTTGCCCGGTTAATGCGTTTATCAGAGAAGATTTGCCCGAATTTCTTTTACCGAAAACCGCAATGTTCGGAATAACCGACGAAGGCGTTTTTTTCATTTAAAACCCCATTTTCAGCAAATTTTCAGGATTTAAGGCTTTGTCCAAATCCTCTTTTTCCGCCAAACCGCTTTCAAGCAGGTATTTGTAAAACATTCCGTCCGCACTTCCCGTTTCCTTTTCTTTTTTCCTCTCCTTGCCGAAATCAAGAAAAACATCCCTCGCTTTTTCATAGCCTGCAATCGTAGAGTAAGCAAACAAAACAACATAGTCGTTTGTTTTCAACGAGTTAAAAGTTTCAAAATTCGGCTTTAAATTGTCAATGCATTCGGAAAGTTTTTCGCAGGATTTTTCAAGAAGAGAAAAATCTTCAAACAAAGCATAGCCTATTAAAGGCAGAAATGGATTTAATTCCAAGTTTCCCAAAGATGCGGAAGTTTGGACAATGTTATGGTTTGCCTGCACTTTAATTGCGCAAGACTGCACAAACTCGGGAATTACGGGATTAACCTTTCCCGGCATAATGCTTGACCCTGTCTGCACTTTTTCCAAAATCAACTGATTTACAGGCGAAGAGGAAAGAAACCTCAAATCGCCGGAAATTTTAAAAAGGTTTGACGCGCAGGCGGAAAGAATTCCCGAAACTTCAACAAAAACATCGGCATTTTGAGTTGCGTCAACAAGGTTTTCAGCCCTTGCAACGGGAAGCCCGGTTATTGATTTCAATTCGTTCACAACATTGAAAATGTATTTTTTAGGCGCTTTAAATCCCGTGCCTATCGCCGTGCCGCCTAAATTTACCTCTTTCACCCTTTCAATAATTTTAAAAATTCTCCACCTGTCCCTGCTTATCGCAGATGCGTATGCCGAAAATTCCCTTCCCAATGTTACGGGCACGGCATACATCATCTGGGTAAGCCCGGGCTTTACAAGTTTGTCAAAGTCTTTTTCCCTTTTTTCCAAACTTCTCAGCAGTTTCAAAATCGCTTCTTCAAGTTTTTTCGCATACTTCATTAAAGTGATTTTTACCGCCGTGGGAATTACGTCGTTTGTTGATTGGTGAAGGTTTGCATGCTCGTAAGGGGAAACTTTTTCATTTAGGATTTCAGAAGAAAAGCGGGCAATTATCTCGTTTGCCGCCATGTTTAAGGAAGTGCCCGCGCCTCCCTGAATCATTGTTAAATCAAAAAATTTGTCGTAATCTCCCTTTATCCCTTTGAGAATTATCCCTTCCATTGCCTCAAAAACAGGCTTTTCAAGAAAAGAAAGTTTAAAATTAACCCTTAATGCTGCAAGTTTTACCTGAAAAAGGGATTCTATAAACTCCCTCGGCGGATATGCAAAATTCAGCGGAAAATTTTTTTTAGCCTTTGTTAACTCTTCAAAAAAATCTGTCATTACAGATAAACGTCCCTTTCTCCGTTTTCTATCGTTTTAAGGTATTTAATCGTTTTTTCCCTCACCTTTTCCGAAGGAATTTCTTTTAGCATTTTTTCAATCAGTTTTTCGCCTACTTTTTTTGTTTTTTCCGATGCATAGTCAACCAAATATTCTTTAAAGGTTGTTATGGCATTGGGCAAACAGTAAAGTTTTATCAAACCCGGTTTTGCCAAATCCATAAAGTCAAGCCCCGTCCTTCCAAGCCTATAACACGCCGTGCAGAAAGAAGGCAGATAACCCATTTTGCTTATGTCGTAAATAACCTCGTCAATGCTTCTGTGGTCTCCCAAAGAAAACTGCTCCCCCGCCTCCTTCGCGGTGTATCCTCCCGGATTTGTCCTTGACCCCGCGCTTATCTGGGAAACCCCAAGGGAAAACGCCTCTCTTCTCATTTCCGGCGTTTCCCTCGTGCTTAAAATTATGCCTGTATACGGTACGGTAATTCTCAGCAAAGCGATTATTTTTTTAAAATCCCTGTCCGAAACGGGGTAAGGCGGTTCAAAAGAAAGAGGCGCGCCGTTAGCCGGCTCAATTCTCGGCACGGATATTGTGTGAGGCCCCAGACCGAATTCTTTTTCAAGATGTTTTATGTGCTGCAATAATGCAAGTATCTCAAACTTGTAATCGTAAAGCCCGAATAAAATTCCCACCCCGACATCGTCTATTCCAGCCTGAAAAGCCCTGTCCATTGCCGTTAAATGATAGAGATAATCCGACTTGGGCCCCCTCGGATGCACT
Organism: Acidobacteriota bacterium; assembly: GCA_027067895.1. GTDB lineage: Bacteria > Acidobacteriota > Holophagae > Thermotomaculales > Thermotomaculaceae > Thermotomaculum. The sequence continues at coordinate 1,266 of JAMOUY010000020.1, read as the reverse complement.
TTTTTGTATGTGGGATAATGATAGGTTTCCTGAAACAACTGATATGTGCCTATTTTTGCCGCTTTCAATTTCTTAAATCCGTCAACCGAAAGAGGCGCTATGTTTACGTTTATTCTTCTAATCTCTCCGTTTCCCTTTTTTACCGAATAAATTGCGTCTATACACCTGACAGTGTAATCAAGGGCGGTTTCGCCAAGCCCCTCGCCTGAAACAAGCAAAACCCTTTTGTGTCCCTCGCTTACCAACTCCTCAACCTCTTTTTTTACCTGCTCAACGGTTAAAGTCGCTCTTTTCAATTTTCTGTTGCTTACCCTGAATCCGCAGTAGGCACAGTCGTTGTTGCACAAATTTGAAACGTAAAGAGGCGCAAACAAAACAAGCCTTTTGCCGTAAATTTCGTTTTTTATGTAATTCGCAGTTTGGAAAATCTCTTCAAGCAACTCATTGTCTTCCACAAGAAGTAGTTTCTCCGTCTCTTCAAATGAAATTCCCTTCAATTCCCTTGCATGGGCAAGTATTTCCTCAACCTCTTTTTTTTCAGGCGGTTTTGTGTTTGCAAGGTAATTGTAAATCCTCTCATGGTCTATAAACCCTGTCTCTTTTGTTAAAACCATCTTTCAAACCTCCAAAAAACAGAGGGGACGAAAGCAAAAGCCTCCGTCCCGCAATTCATCCTCTTACCCTACAAAAAAGTATTTCCCTCTCGGGGTGTATTTTGTATGCAAGAGTTTATGGGAAACATCGCTTAAAGGATGCTTTAAAAATTCATCGTATAATTGCCTCAATTCGGGATTTTCATGGGATTTTCTTACGGGAAGATTTTTTTCTTCCTCATAAATAGCCCTTGCCCTTGCCATTCTTATTTCAGGCGTTGTGGGAATAGGCTGTCCGCCTCCGCCCAAACATCCGCCGGGACACGCCATAATTTCAATAAAGTGGTAATCCGCTTCTCCCTTTACCACCTTGTCCATAATCTTTTTGGCGTTTGCTGTGCCGTGGGCAACTGCAACCTTTAACTCAACCCCGTCAAGCCATTTATACTCAGGAAGCGGGTCTTCTATCTTCAAAGACGCTTCCCTTACACCATCCATTCCCCTAATCGGGGTAATGTCAAGGTTTTTGAAAGGCACAGGCCTGCCCGTAACAATTTCGTAAACAGTCCTTATCGCCGCTTCCATAACTCCGCCTGTTGCACCGAAAATCAATCCCGCTCCCGAACCCAAACCTAACGGATGGTCAAAGTCTTCCTCGGGCATATCCTTTAAA
>JAMOUY010000019.1 GCA_027067895.1 Acidobacteriota bacterium | reverse complement strand
ATCTCCTATCACGTTGAAAGGCACTCTTATTTTTGTATTTCCGTTTACGGATTCAAAAGAAACAGACGACAGTTTCTCAGAGTTTGTTTCAAGGGTTAAATTCCCGTTTACCACTTCACATTCAACCTTGTAAATAATGTCTTTTAAAACAATATTTCCGTTTACCGACTCACACTCAACTTTTCCTATATTTTTTGCGCCAATCGCTCCGTTAACACTTGAAATTTTAACCTTTTTCAATTCTTCCGCCTTAATGTCAAAATTAACGCCTGAAAACTCAATTGAAAACCTTGAAGGAATAAATATTTCAACATCAACCGACATTTCAACTTTTTTTCTATGCGAACAAAAAAGGTTGAAAAAACTGATTTCGCTGTTTAAATATTTTTTCAAATCGTCATAGTTTAAAGACAAATCAATTTCGTCTCCGCTTGTCTTAACATTCAGTTTCAATTTATCATAAACTTCTTGACAAGCGGAATCATCATCGCTTTTAATGTTTACCTTTACTTTAACTTTCACGGAATTCTCTTTCGTGCCTTTAACAACTCCCTTCCCGTTTATAAATTCAACGGAAAGAGTGTCAAACCTTGAAGCATCCGATAAAGAATAAGACAAATTCTTGGTTAATGTATTTGCAAAAACCATCCCCACAAACAAAAACGAAAACAAAATCAAAAACTTTTTCATTTTTTCCTCCTTTTTCTTTTTTCGTTGAATTATTACGAAAAAGAAAATAAAATGTTGCATAGGATTGCAAACTATAAGCAAAAGAAATCCGTCAAAAGAGGTGTTATGAGGTATGATTTTGATGAAATTGTAAAGCAATACGGCGGTATGTTGTTCAATCATATAAGAAGAATGGTGGGAAACGAAGAAGACGCAAAAGACATTTTGCAAGAAGTTTTTGTAAACGTTTACAGAAAAATTGACGGATTTAGAGAAGAAAGTTCTTTAAAAACATGGCTTTTTAGAATAGCGTCAAATAAAACAATAGATTTTTTGCGAAAAGAAAAGAGGTTTAAAGCGGACGAGTTGCCGGAAACGTTGAGAGACACTTCCAATCCTTTAAAATACACAGAAAAAAGCATAAAAAAACAACTTGTTCACAAAGCGCTTCTTCGGTTAAAGGAAGAAGAGAGAGAAATAGTTGTCTTAAAAGAACTTGACGGTTTTACATTCAGGGAAATTGCCGAAATAAAAGGCATTCCCGAAAATACGGTAAAAACAAAACTTTACTCGTCTTTAAAAAAGTTAAGAAAAATAATTCTTGAAATAGAGGGAGGTTAAAATGAAATGCTTATCAAACGAGCAACTTATGGAACTGCTTTACAGAGAAGGAGAGCATAAAAATTTGGAACAATACAAAAAACACTTGTTTGAATGCAAGGAATGTTTAAAAGAATTTATGGAACTTATGGAAGTAAGGGAATATCTGAAAGATTCGGAAAAAGAATCGCAAAGACCGGTAATAGTCATTGTAGGAGAAAAGAAAAAAAGCAATTGGGCTTCAAAACTAACAGCCGCGGCAGCAATACTTCTATTTGCCTCAACAGTAATATTTTCGGTTTACCAGACAAAGAAAATTGAAAAGGCAGAGAAAAAAATAAACATGGCAACGCTAAATCTTGAAAAAAAGATTGAAGAGGTAAATTACAAAACCGAAAAAACGGCAAAAGACAATTATATGCTTCTTTTAGGCTTGAAAAATTATATTGACAGTACCCTTTACAATTCAAACCAAAACCCAAGGAGAGCAAACTATGAAAGATTTTAAAAAATACCTTTTGGCAATATTTATACTTGCGGTAAGTCTTTCCGCAAAGACGTCAGACCTGTCAACAATTGTTGAAGGAAGTTTAAGAAAACCGCTTAATCTTGTTACCGGCCCCGCCACTCAGGTTGTTGATTTTGAATTGGACGGAAAAACAATAGTGATTGTTGTTGCAGATTTATCTTTTAACAAAACATTGGGAAACCCGTTTGCAAAAAATGAAAAAACAGAGGAACGAACATCCGAAAAAGAAGTGGAAAAAGCGGTAAAAAATACTTTTGTCAAACTTCAAAACACAAAATTCAGAAGAAAAAACGAGATTTACATAATAATTTTTGATAAAAAACTGTTTGGAAGAACAGATAACAAAACACTGAGAAAATTTGTTTACAAAGGAATTTTCAAAAAAGGGAAACTTTTGAGAGTTGAGAAATTAAAGTAATTGGTCAAAAATATCCGAAAAAGAATTTGCCGCAAAAAGATAAATTGAATAAAAGACAATAATTGCTGCGCCCACAATACTTGCATAAAAAAACATTGTTTCAAAATTATTTATTTTTCTTCTGTACTCACTTTCAAGAAAGCCCAAAACCTTATCAAAAGCGCTTTCAAGAGTCCCCGACTTTTCGGAAGATTCAAGAAAAATTTTATATTCTTTTTTCAGAGGAATTAATTGGTGAAAATACTCTGCTTTTTTATTATAAAAAAACCCTAAATCTTTAAGCAGGGTTTTGCTTTCCAAAAAAGACAAACCGGAAGAATACGCGGTTTTAAGAATAAAAACCGACAGATATTTTGAAAAACCGGGATTAAAAAAAACAAACAAAAACAAAACAATAAACCACAAAGAAGACAAAATCAAAACAAATTTACCCAAACTTTTTGGGACAGGATTTCCCGACGTGCTAAACAAAAGAAACGCAAGAAAACCACCAAGCAGAAGAATAACAACCGTTTTTAAAAAGATTGAAATTACCTTTGAATAAAACTCTTCCTTTAACGCATAATAATCGGAAAGGTTTTTGCATATCTCTTCAAGACGACCTGTCTGCTCGCCCAAAACAAGAAAAACCTTTTCAACAACGGGAAAGGAAGACTTGGCAACAGCCTCTTCAAGGGACAAACCCTTTTCAATAAAAGAAACCGCTTTCTTAAACCTTCCCCCTATGGAAAGAAAAAGTTCAGCAACGCTTGAACCGGAGGAAAAACCATTTGCCAATGACTGATAGATTAAAGACTTTCTCATAGTATCAACAAAAAAAGGGGGAAGTTGCCTTCCCCCTATAAATTAAGTTCGATTAGAACTTATACTTGATACCAAACCTTACGTATCTAGGAGTCTGATATCTAACAGGCTCACGGAACCTTCCGTAAGGCTGCATACCAACTGATTCCATGTACTCTAACAATTCATTAAAAGTCTGGAATCTTCCGTCAATCCACTTAATCCATGCATCCCAGTCACCACCGAAGTTAGCATTAATATATTCTTCGGAAGGAACGTCATAAGTCAGCCTCTGGTTAACGTCCGTAACAGATTGGAAATTAAACACGTTGTAAATGTAGAAGTAACCGGTTAAAGAACCGTATTTGCCAAGATCATAGGTGTAAGAAAGGTTTAAATCAAGATGCTGAACATTGTCAGTTCTTCCAAGACCGGGAGCACCGTTCCTGATAAGTCTGAACTCACCATAGTATCCTGTGTAATCAGATGCAGGATCACCATAAGCAGCAATCGGTGTACCATTCATGAAAGAATAAGCAAATCCAACGTTCAAACCAAAATCAAACTGGTAAAGTCCATTAATTTTAACCTGCCAAGGTCTGTCAAAAGGAGACGGACCATTAGTGTTAACCAAGGTTGAAGGCAAATCGTAAGCAGCGGTCAAGTTCGGGTCAACCTGTCCATAGAAAGGCAATACGCCGCCTATGTAGTCACCCCAAAGGTCTGACCTAATGATTGATGCATCAACTGTCCAACCATCTGCAAACTTTCTCTTCAATTTCAATTCGTAAGCCCTGTAATTTCTCTTAGGTTTCCTGAAACCGGTCTGGTCAGCAGGAATGTAAACTTCGTTACCGTTTTCATCATCATAGATAATGTCTCTTCCGGGGTTAGCGATAATATAAGTGTTACCGCCGTCAAAAGAAACGTCTTCAATAATGTCGTTCAATTCTCTCCAAGTAAACTTAACACCAACTGACCAAAGATCGTTAATTAAGTAATCATAACCGA
>JAMOUY010000018.1 GCA_027067895.1 Acidobacteriota bacterium | reverse complement strand
AAGAGGCAACTGTGCAAGGGGATTTTTCAACGCGTTTTTGTGGTTTTTTGCCGAAACCTTTGCAAGCATAATTCTCAATTCCTCGTCTGAAAAACCGTAATGCTTTTTATATCCCTTTGCGTATTCGGCAAAAAGTCCCGGGAAAGTCATTCCTTTTGCCCCTTCTTCCGGCCAGTATGAGCCTGTTGCAAGCACTTTTGCCACTCCCTTTGTGGGAAGAGAAGTCATCTTTTCCGCTCCGATAACAAGGGCAAATTCAATCTCTCCCGCCTCAATGGCGTTCATAGCCTCTTTTATTGCCGCAGAACCGCTTGCGCAGGCGGCCTCAACCTTTATTGCCCTTTTAAATCTCAAATCGGGATGAATATCAAGGGCAATAGGGCCGAGATGTCCCTGATTGTTAAAGCCTCCGGCATCGTAATTTGCCACAAAGATAGCGCCTATTTTTTCAGGCTCAATACCCGAATTCTCAATAGCCTCTTTCCCCGCATCCACAATTAAATCGTAAATGCTTTTTTCAAGTTTTCCGAATTTGATATGTCCGGTTCCGATTACGCATACCGCCATAAAAACCTCCTTTTACGGATTTAGGTAAAAAACCTAAAAACAAAATCCAAATTCGCACTTACAAATTTTAGACTCCCGCAGTAAACTTCCTTACAAAGAAAAACATCAAAAGCAGTCCGCCGCCTATAAACATAACACTTACAAAAAGAAGCATATAACCGCCTATACCAAGCCTTTTTTCAAGCACGGATTTTGCGGGATTTTTGGGGTTGTAGAAAACCTTAACAAGCATTCCGGTAGAATATTTCCTCAAAATTTTACGAATTTTTTTTCTTGACCCGGAACCGTAATCGGAAAAAGTAATTCTTTTCCCAACGTAATTTACCCCGTTCACTCCGTAGGTATATTTAACATCAGGGTAATAGGTGATTTCATACTTCTTCTTTTCACTGTCCCATTCTCTTTTCTGAATAATAGACGATTTAACAATATTTCCGTTAACAAAAGACCAGTTCTTGCTTGATTTATACTCCTTTGCCGAAGAATTCCACATAAAAAAACAAAATACACCGCCTGCCAAAAAAATAAGAGAGGTTATAAAAAGCCCCTTTTTTCCTAAATTTACTTCACTTCTACTCATAACTTCCTTTCCAAAAATTGATAGGCTATTCTATCACACATTAAACAAAAAAAGCGGGGATTTCTCCCCGCCGGACAAAAACAAATTCGTTTTTTACTTTTCACCGAAAACGGCAATCCTTATTTTTTCTTTGATTATGTAAAACGTCGGAATAAATACAAGTGTCAAAAACGTTCCTATAATCAATCCGCCGATTGCAACAATTGCAAGGGGGGAAAGCCTTTCCAACCCCACAGCCCACTCCGCGGCAACGGGAATCATTCCCACAATTGTGGTTACCGCTGTCATTAAGATAGGCCTTGTCCTTACCTGAATAGCCATTCTTACCGAATCAAGCAGAGAATTTCCCTGTTTTTGATAGAGTTTTGCAAAATCAATAAGCAAAATTGAATTGTTAACGATAATTCCCGCAAGCAGAATAACTCCCATAAATGCCGGCATACATCCGTGTTTTCCCGTAACCAAAAGCCCCCATACCGCGCCTATAAACGCAAAGGGAATTGCAATCATAATTACAATGGGGTCTCCAAAGGATTTAAAGATAACAAAAAAAGTCAAATACAAAAAAAGAACAGAAAGAAGCAACGCCTTGCCAAGTCTTGCGAATGACTCGTTCATCTGGGACATTTCTCCCTGCTCGCTTACAGTGTAATTTGCCGGCATTTTCACCTTGCTTACCGCAATGTTTCTCTGCTTGTAAAGAAAGGTAACAGGCGCAGTCGCCCTGTATCCGTGGACGTTTGCGGTATATTTTAGTTTGTTTCTCGTAATAACGGTGGGTACGTAAACCTTCTCAACTTTTGCAACCTCGTTTAAGGGAATGTAAAAACCCTTTGGTGTTAGAATATTCATTGTCATGATTTTGTGGACATCGTCCCTGTCGGTATCCTGATATCTGACTTTCAACCCTATTCCGTCTTCGTTAAAAATTGTGAAAACTCCCGCAGGAACACCTTTTACGGCTGTTGCTATCTGATAGGAAACGTCAACGGGGGTTAACCCGAAAGACGCAAGTTTGTCTTTGTTGAAAACAATGTGATACTCTTCCCTGTCCAATTTCCACTTTCTTGAAACAGACTTAAACCCCGGCCTTTGAACAAGTTGTTTTTCAACCTCTGCGGCAAGTTTGTCAAGGGTTTTAAAGTCGTTGCCGGCAATTTCAACATCTATTGTTGAGGCTATACTTGAAAGAGGAGTTGCGCCGAATTCGTAAACATCGGCGTATTTTACCCCTTTCATCTTTCTGATTTCAGCCCTTAACTTGTCTTCAATCTGCCAAATATTTTCTTTTCTTTGAAATCTGTCAACAAAGTTCACGGTTAAATCAATCTGCTGAGGGGAACGCCCGCTTCCGAAAGTAATAAGCCCCGGCTCAGAACCTACATAGCCGAGCATTGACAATACGCCTTTTTTCTTTTCAACAAGTTTTTCTATACGATTAAGCAGTTTTTCGGTTTTTTCAAGGGAAGAATCGGACTCGGTTTCAACCCTTATTTTTACAATTCCCGTATCCATAGGGGGCATCAAATCCCTTCCCACAATCTCTTTCATAAGTTTCATGGACATTCCGAAAAGCACAACTATGAGCACAATGAAGATAACCTTATATTGGTTTACAAAGTCAAAAGTTGCAAGAAAAAAGTTTCTCAGCCTGTCCACAAAGTTTCTCTCAAAAAAATTTGCAAACCTGTTTAAAGCGGCAATAATTTTGTTTTCGTCTTTGTCCCTGTCTTTAATGAGAAAAGGGGCTATAAGGGGAATTATTGTAACGGAAACAATAAAAGAGGAAAGCAAAGCAATACTCAAAGTCATTGTCAACGGCTTTAAAACCCTCTGCACATATCCGCCAAGAAACATAATGGGCACCAAAACAATTACGGTTGAAAAAGTCCCGGAAAAGTCGGCAAGAATAATCTCCTTTGTCGCTTCCTTCGCAATCTGCCTTATATCTCCGCCTTCTTCCCTGTAATGCCTCTCAATGTTTTCCACAACAACAATTGCATCGTCCACAAGCATACCCACGGCCAAAATAACCGCAGTTAAAGTAACCATGTTAAACTGCATTTTTAAAAACCACATTGTGGTAAATGTCAGGAAAAATGTTAAAGGAATTGATATTCCCGTAATAATTGCAGACCTTAAATCGGAAATCATGAGAAAAATAACAATAACCGTCAAAATTATGGCGTCTCTTAAAGAATCTTTAAGATTGGAAACCGTAAGGTCAATTATCCTTTCCTGAGTATCGGCAATTTTTATATTCAATTGAGAAAAAGCCTTTTGAATTTTAGGCAAAGCCTTTTTTACAGCCTTTATGGTATCCATAACGTTTGTTTTTTCGTGTCTTACAATGTTTACGGCAATTGCCGGTTTTCCGTCGTAATAAAAAGAGGAAAATTTATCTTTAATCGTGTTTTTTATCGTTGCAACATCTCTCAAATGAACAACCGCACCGCCTCTGACAAAAATAGGAATGTCTTTTATTTTGTTTATGTTTTCAAGCCTGCCCCTTGTTTTCAAAACAATCTGTTTTCTGGAATTTAGGATAAAGCCTTCCGGAATGTCAATGTTGTTTGACTTTACCGCATTGATTACCGCCGAAAAGGGAATTTTCAACTGGGCAAGCCTTTCGGGGTTTATCTCAATTTTAATCTCTCTCTCGTATCCGCCGAAAACCTCAACATCAGCAACTTCTTTTATCTGCAACAAATCGTCTTTCAACTCGTTTTCGGTCAACTGCCTTGCCAAAGCCAAATCATAACCGCTTCCCTCTTTTGGGGTAATTGCAAGAGTCATTACCGGTGCGGAAAAATCCCCCATTTTAAAAACCTGAGGCGGAAGAATATCTTTGGGAAGTTTGCTTTGAACCTTCTGCAAAGCGATAACAACATCGTTGGCCGCA
>JAMOUY010000017.1 GCA_027067895.1 Acidobacteriota bacterium | reverse complement strand
ATAAAACATTCCGATTGCCGTGTGCCAGTCGTTTAGGTGAATTACGTCAATTTTTTTCAGATAGCATGCCAATTCAAGTATTCCCCTTGAAAAGAATAAAAATCTTTCCGCATTGTCTTTGTAAGGGGTAATTCCGTCTCCGAAAAGGTTTTCCCTGTTAAAGTATCCGTCGTTGCAGATAAGGTAAATTGTCAGATTTTCGTTTATCTCGGCTTTTTCCACAAAGCCTTCAACCTCTTTTTCCCCAATGGGGATTGACAGTTTTAGATTTTCTATTTTTTTAAATCCGTATTGTTTTCTGTCTATTTTTGAGTATCCCGGCAGTACCACGGAAACTTTGTGTTTTTTTGAAAGTGTTGAGGTAAACGCTCCCGCCGCATCTCCCAATCCTCCGGTTTTTACAAGGGGGAAGTATTCGGCAACGCCGTAAAGTATGTTCATTTCAAACCTCCTTAGTTTGCCGGTTGTTAAATTTTTTCCCTTAATTCTTTCGCCGCTTCTTCCGGTGCAACGGGGTTAACGTAAAGTCCCGCACTGAAAACTTCTCCCTGATATAGCGGGATTACGGGATGGATTTCTATGTGCCAGTGATAGAATTCAAGGCTTTCTTCCTGAATCGGCGAGTTGTGTAAAACCGATAGGTAAGGAATATTGCCCAAAGCCTTGTGTAATCTTTTGAATGTGTCAAGGTATATGTCCGCAAGGTGGTAGAATTGGTTTTTTGACGACATTTCAAAATGTGATTGATGGTTTTTGGGAATTATCCATACCTCAAAGGGATTTCTTGAAGCATAGGGACAGATTGAAACAAATTCCTGATTTTGGGAAACAACTCGGATTCCGTCTTTCAATTCCTGCTTTACTATGTCGCAGAATACGCATCTGTCTTTGTATGAGAAGTAATCCTCGGCGCCCAGCAATTCTGTTTCTATCATGGACGGGATAAACGGGGTTGCAATCATTTTTGAATGCGGGTGTGTTATGCCGTTTGTTTTGTTTTCTTTGTAAAAAAGCAGGTATTCAAGCCTTATGTCTTTTTTTAAATCAAGAATTCTGTCTCTGTATGCCCAGAATATCTGCTCAATTTTGTTTAAATTGGATTTGAAAATGTGCTCGTTGTGTTTGGGGGATTCAATTATTATTTCGTTTGCCCCTGTCCCGCTCATTAAGTCGTAAATTCCTTCCGCTTCTTTTTTCAATTCGGTTTCAACTCTTAAAAAGGGGTTTGGTGCCGGAATTACAAGCAAATCCCAATTGTTTTTGTCTTCAATGTTGTATTTTAAAAGCACTTTTGTTTCTTCCGGGTTTATTGCGCAGAATGGACAGGAAGGCTCAAATTCTTTTTCTTCGTTTTCGGGATTTTCTTTAATGAGGTTGTAAGGCACCGCTCTTTCCGGTGCAATTACTACCCATTGATTTAAAACAGGGTCTTTTCTGTATTCGCTCATTTAGTCTTCCAAATACCATTCAATGCAGATATCGTTAAAAACAAGATTTTTTGCTTTTAATTCTTCAATTGTTTTTTTCTCGTTTTCCGTTAGTTTTCTGTTTTTGCAGTAGTTTTTTGCTATTTTCAGCAGTTTTTCCGTTTCGGTTATGTGATTTTCAAACCTTTCGGATGCATAATCATCGCCGGATGCCGTATGTATGAGAAACTGCCAGTCCGACGCTTCGGCAAGCAACAGGGATTTTGCCGCTTCTTTCATAATTTCGTTTAAAAGGTTGTCGGAAAGGCATTTTTTTCTGTTTTTTTTCAAAAAGGTTAAAAATTCTTTTTCCGCTTTGTATAGTTTTTCCCACGTCCATTTTGTCTTTTCGTTAAGCCAAACCGAATGGTCGTTGTTTTCGCCCCATGAGCCTTCTTTCAACGCAATGGTTTCCGCAGTTTTTGAAATTTTCAGAATTTCGCTTCCTGTTTTAGGCTCAATTCCGTCAATTTCCGAAAGTTTTTTTATCACTTTTTCAAGCCACTTTGGTCCCTCAAACCACCAATGTCCGAATAATTCCGCATCAAATGGGGAAACAAGAATTCCGTTTATTCCCGTTTCACTTTTGAATTTTTTCAAAATTTCGGTAATTAAACGTGCAAAATGCTCGGCGTTTTCCTCAATTCTTTCGTTAGCCTTGTCGGGGTCATAGAGTTTTTTGTCCGCAAGGTCAAGGTCTGCGCCTGTTATTCTCCAATACTTTATTCCGCTTGTATCCTTCTGCTTGTGGAATTCAAGGTAATACGGGTCTCCGGGGTATCCATAATGCTTGCTCCACACCTGATAGCCGGTAATGTGGTCTCTTACGAAAAGGGTTAAGCCCGATTCAAGTTTGTAGGGGATGTAGGGTGTTTTTGAGTATTTGAATTCAAGCGGGTTTGCGGAATTTTCCCCGTATTGGTTGAACAGAGAGGCGTTTTCAAGGTTCGGACTGTCTATAAATGTGTATTCAATTCCCTCTTCCACAAGTATTTCGTCAACGCCCTTTCTGACAAATTCCTCTCCCGTTATTGGGTTTTTCCACAATCCCTTCGGCCTGTATGCGCATTCAGGCATCCATATTCCCTTCGGTTTTCTTCCGAAATATCTGACATAGGTGTCTATTCCTGTTTTTATTTGCGCCCTTACGTTGTTGTCGTATGCTAAAAGGGGAAGGTATCCGTGTGTTGCCGCAGAGGTTAGAATTTCAATGTATCCCCTGTCCTGAAAGTATTTAAACCTGTTTATTATGTCTTTGTCGTATGTGAAGTTGAAAAGGTGCTGAATGTCTGTGTAAAATTTTTCCCAGAAAAGGGCAAGGGCGGAGTAATCGCTTTGGTTTTTCTTCTCAAACTCTTTTTTGTCTTTTTGAAGCAACTCTATTTTAAATTCAAGGTATTGGTTGAATTTCTCTTTAAAGTAATCGGTTTTTAACTGCTCAATCAAAACGGGGGTAAGCCCTATGGTTATCTTCGGCTTTGTGTTTTTTTCTTTAAATCTTTCAAGCATTTGAAGAAGCGGAATGTAGGTTTCGGCAACCGCTTCGTAAAGCCAGTATTCTCCGTGGGGCCATTCTCCGTGTTTAAGCACGTATGGTATATGCGAATGAAGTATAAACAAAAAATAACCGTTTTTTTCCATTAATCACCTCGCTAACTGTATTATAAACCACATGAGGACAGTTATAAACCGCTCATTCATTAAAATAAGCAAAAACATTTAAAAATCAACATTAAACGTTGCCTAAAACAATATTTGCTATAATTAAAAAAAATTGAGGAGAAGAAATGATATACGATTTTGCAGTAATCGGTTCAGGCTTCGGGGGAAGCGTATCCGCATTGAGGCTTGCGGAGAAAGGCTATTCCGTTGCTGTTTTTGAAGAGGGAAAATTTTTCAATGATAGTGATTTTCCCAAAACAAACAACAACCCTTTTTCCTTTTTTTGGAAGCCTTCTCTTTTCTGCTTCGGCTATCAAAGGGTTCACTTTTTCAAGCACGTGTCTGTTTTGGGAGGAACGGGAGTTGGCGGAGGCTCACTTGTTTACGCAAACACTCTTTTAATTCCGAAAAAATCATTTTTTAAATCTTCCGACATTCCACAGCATATAGATTGGGAAAAAGAGTTAATGCCTTTTTACAACGTTGCTTCAAAAATGCTTGGCAAAGTTAAAAACCCGGTAAAAACAACGGCGGATAGTCTTGTTTATGAGGCGGCAAAACGCTTCGGTGTTGAGCATACTTTTTACAATGCCGATATTGGGGTTTATTTCGGGGAAAAGGACAAAACCGCCCCTGACCCTTATTTCGGCGGGGAGGGGCCTGAAAGGACAGGCTGCAATCTCTGTGGCGGGTGTATGATTGGTTGCAGAAAAAACGCCAAAAATATGCTTACAAAAAACTATCTTTACCTTGCCATAAAAAAGGGCGTTGAGATTTTTTCAAAGCGCAAGGTTGTGGATATTAAAAAATACGGGGATTACTTTGAGATAACGACAAGGATTTCAACCATTCCGGCAGACGTTAACGAGGTTTTCAGGGCAAGGAAAATTGTAATTTCTGCGGGAGTTATAGGCACTCTGGAATTGATG
>JAMOUY010000016.1 GCA_027067895.1 Acidobacteriota bacterium | reverse complement strand
TGATTACAAATCCAAATTGCAGGAAATATTGCAGGGAGAAGGAATTGGGCTTCCCGAATACAACATTATTGCCACAAGAGGCCCCGTTCACGACACCTCCTTTGTTGCCGAGGTTAAAATTAAGGGCAAGGTGGTGGCAACGGGAGAGGGGAAAAGCAAAAAAAGTGCCCACCAAAACTGCGCCAAAAAGGTTTTGAAAAAACTTGAAGACAGAAATTTGAACGACGTTTTGAATGAAGATTAAAATTATCCCGGTTTTTCTGCCTGAAAATCAGTGTCCCTTTACGTGTAAATTCTGCAACGTAAAGGTTGCAAACGGAGAGGTGTCAATATCCTCAAAGGGTGATATTGAAAAACTGATTGATAAATCCCTGAAAACAATTGAGGAAAAATATCCCGACGCCTTTAAAGAGGTTGCCTTTTTCGGAGGCACGTTCACATACGGGAGTTTTGAGGAGATTGAGGATTACTTGAAAATTGTTCAACCTTACATTGAAAAGGGAAGAGTTGACGGCATCAGGGTCTCAACAAGGCCTGATTTTTTTGACGAAAAAATTGCCGAAGTTTTTAAAAAACACGCTGTTTCCACGGTTGAATTCGGCGTCCAAAGTTTCAATTCCGGTGTTTTAAAAGAGGCAAGGCGCGGACACAACGGAGAAAAGGCGAAAGAGGCTGTCAAACTTTCGCTTAAACACGGGTTTAAAACCTCTGTCCACCTTATGATTGGGCTTCCCCGCCAAAGCGAAGAGGTTTTTCTAAACGACATAAAACAGACAATAGATTTGGGAGTTGATTACGTAAGAATCCATCCTTTTGTTGTTTTGAAAGACACCGAGTTTGCGAAAGAGGGAGTCAAGGCGCCTGACTGCGGAGATATTGTTGAAATCCTTGCAAAAGGGGTTTATCTGCTAAAAAAAAGCGGTGTTGAGGTTATAAAATTGGGATTGCAGCCCACCGACAGTTTAAATTCTTCCGGAAGCGTGCTTTCCGGTTGCTATCATCAATCGTTAAAACACCTTGTTTTTTCCGTAATTTACCGCAGGTTTCTTGAAAAACTCATAAAAAATGAAATAAAAGAGATTGCCGTTTCCCCTTCCGATTTGTCATATTTTAAAGGGTATAAAGGAATGAATGCCGATTTAATTGAAAAAATTGTCGTAAAAACCGATAATAAAATAGAGAGGGAAAATGTTTTAATAGGCGAAACCGAAGTTTCGGTCTTTAAGGAGAGTCTTTATGATTAAAAAATTTTTGAATTTCTTAAAAGAATATTGGTTAATGCTTGTTTTGATTGGGGTAATTGTAGGCGGAAGCGTTTACTATATCTTTCTTCACCCGTATTTGAGAGTTAAGCATGCGCCTAAATTTGTAAAAGCCTATGTTGTGGTTAAGGTGAAAAACCTTGATTACGCCACAAACGACTTTATGGTGATTGAAGAAAATCAAAATCCGGAGTTGCAGGCATGCATTGTTGCAAAAAAGTGGGGAGAGGATAAACTTACCTATTTCTGCCCCTCAAAAAAACTTAAAATTGACGGGAAGTTTATTCCCGAAGACCAAATTGAGCAGTGGGACAATTACAAATGGAAAGAGGTAAGGGTTTTTTGGTTTAAGATTCAGCCTGTAATGCTTGACAAATACAGCAATGAGCCGTTTGAGTATTCCCACGTAAAATATGCTTACAGTTTTCAGCACACATGGCCTTTGACTTGGACTCACAAACTTGACGTAAGGGATTTTGCCTCAATCTATCCCAAACAGAATTACGGCACAATGAGGTTTAAAATCAGGGCCGAGATAAAGCAGGGGCTTGCAAACGTTATAGAAAAGGTTTATTCCCCGGGGGAAGAGGATGTTGATGAAAACAACATAATATCCGACAGGGTTTTCAAGGTTGCCCTTGTGCCTGAAAAGGATTACTTCGGACACATAACATCTCTGTTTAACCTTGCCTATGCTGAAAAGGGAATTGATTACAAAAAATTCGGGGAGAAAAATCCCGCTTATTTGAGAATTGCCATTGATTCCCCAGGCTATTTCACATACGCGGCGCAACTTTCGGGTTTTAAAGACGTTGAATTGGGAAGCATTTCGTCGCTTTTGAAACACTTTCACCCTGTTATGGAAGGGATTCACCTTGACGAGAAAAAGGGCATTTACCTTGACAGCAAGGGAAAGCCTGTTGAAATATCAAAGTTAAAGAGAGGCTATATTGTCTGGGACGGCGAACTTTTAGGGGTTTACGCATCGGAGGGAAGTCTTGAAGCGGGCAAATACGGTGTTTTAAGCGAGGACGACAGGGTGCTTTACTCAAACGGATTGCCTGTATACTATGAGAAAATGGGAGACCATTTCTATAAAAACATATCAATAGGCTATCTTGAATAAAGTTTCGGAGTGTGAAAGGTGAAAACGGAAGAATTTAATTACTATCTGCCTGAGGAGTTGATTGCCCAAAAGCCCCTTGAAGAGAGGGACAGAAGCAGAATGATGGTTTTAAACAGGGAAAATCAAACAATAGACCACAGGACTTTTTCTGATTTTCCCGACATAATCCCGGAAGATGCGATGATTGTTTTAAACAACACAAAGGTGTTTCCCGCAAGGCTTATTCTGACAAAAAGCGAAACCGGGGCTAAAATTGAGGTTTTTCTGTTAAAGCAGTTAAACGGGGAAGCAACTTTGTGGAAATGCATGGTTAAGCCCTCAAAGAGGGTTAAAAAAGGGACTGTTTTGCAGTTTGAAAACGGAAAAAGGGTAATTGTTGAGGAAAAGTTTGATGAAGGCATTCACACAGTTTTGTTTGACTTTGAAAATCCCTTTGAGGAAATATTCAAATACGGCAAAACGCCCCTTCCACCATACATAAAAAGGAATGTTGAAAAAGACTTTGACCCTATACGCTATCAAACCGTGTTTGCGGAAAAAACCGGGGCTGTTGCCGCGCCGACGGCAGGCTTTCACTTTACCGAAAGAGTTTTGAAAAAACTTGAAGAAAAAGGTGTGCCTGTAAAAAAAATCACCCTTTACGTGGGGCTTGGCACCTTTAAGCCCGTCAGTGCGGAGATTGTTGAAGAGCATAAAATGGACAGCGAGCACTATGAAATACCCGAAGACACGGCACAATTTATAAACGACTGGAAGTCAAAGGGTAAAAAAGTGCTTGCAGTCGGCACAACCGTTGTAAGGACGCTTGAAGGCTGTTTCAAAAAACACGGAAAAGTAATACCCGTTTCGGAAGAAACCGACATATTTATCTATCCGCCCTATAAATTCGGGGTTGTTGACTATCTTCTTACAAACTTCCACCTTCCAAAATCAACCCTGATTATGCTTGTATCCGCATTTGCGGGAAAGGACTTTGTTTTTAAGGCATACAACGAAGCGGTAAGGGAAAGATACCGCTTTTACTCATACGGCGACTGCATGCTGATTTTGTGATTATTTGGAAATTTTGGAATTTTTTCAATTTGAATTTTGAACAGCGTTAAAAAAGTCAGAGTATAAAAGCACCTACCGCTATAAGGATAAACAAAACAAATGCAGAAAGTGCAATTACGGATAAAATTATAAGAAAACCGATTAAACAGCCGTCTTCTTTTTGCTTTTCTCCGCAATAAGGACAAACCTTGTCTTTGCTGTCTATTATGCTGTTGCAGTTTTTACATCTTTTCTGTTCCATCCGTTATATCCTGTCTGTCTAATTGCCAATATTTTATAACAAAAAAACAAAGTTTTAAAAACTTTTTTAAAACCGTAAGAACAAAAGCAAAACATATGCCACCTCTTTCTGCAACCTTCACGACTTCTGGTTGAGTGATAAGAAGTATTATTTTATTTATTTTAATTTATTATTTAGTTGTACTTTTATTTGTACTTTTTTGAATATTTTTTTATTATATGATAACATGTAATAAACATAATAGGTAATAAACGAAAAAGGGATGTTATAATGTTTGATTTTTTTAAAAAGAAAAGAATTGACAATTTTTCTCCTAAAATTGACATTAAAGAATTAAAGAAAAGAGTTAAAATTTTGGTGGTTGATGACGAAGAGGAGCATTTTCCGT
>JAMOUY010000015.1 GCA_027067895.1 Acidobacteriota bacterium | reverse complement strand
GCAGGAAAAATCCCGTTGAAAAAAGGGTTTATAAAACACGTAAACGGCGCGATTTTAGGCTACCACAAAGGGCTTGCCTACTACACAATAGGCCAGAGAAAGGGACTTGGTATTTCGTGGAAAAAGCCTCTTTACGTTATAAAACTTGATTTTAAAACAAATACTGTGTTTGTGGGTGAAAGGGAATTTCTTGAAAGAAAAACGGTGAAAGCCACTGCATTCAACCTTTTGAGTGAATTTAGAGAAAATATGGAAGCCTCAATAAGATACAATCAGCCGCCTCAACCGCTTGCAAATGTTAAAAAGTTGGGAGAAAATGAATATGAGTTTGTTTTTGAAAATCCCGTAAGCGGAGTTGCGCCGGGACAACTGCTTGTCGTTTATTCCGGCGACCTTGTAATAGGAGGGGGAATAATTGAGAAATAGACTGAATTACCTTGTTGACGTTGATTCCATTGACAGAAAAAACGCGGTTGTTTCTTTAAATATCTTTGTCAACTATCAAGTGCCTTTAAAAACGGTTTCCCTTGACATAACAATTCCCTCAACTATGGTAAACAAATTAAAGATGCTTTTAAAAATCAACGAGTTAGATGAAGAGTTGAGAGACGCCCTCATTATGATTTTCAGAGACTGTCAAAACGCTGTAAACGACATTACAATAAATATTCGCGAGATTTTATCTCTTACCGAGTGCAGGTTTGACAGAATGAAACTGTCAACCCTTGGCAAACCGTATGAGTCAAGAGACATAGTTTACAAAAACATTCTCAAAGAAATCAAAGAATTAAAAAAAGACGATTTTACAAAACTTATTTACAGAAAAACCCTAAAACTTTTCAAAGATTCGGAGTTAATTGAGGATTTTCTAAATTTTTGCATTGAAAACAAAGAGTTTGAGGAAATTCAGCCATTCCTTGTCTATCCCCTTAAAGGAATGAATTTTTCAGAAGAAACGCTTATAAAATTCGCAAATATCGCGGTTTACTTTGAAGACTACGAAACTGCGGAAAGGCTGTTTTCCCTTGTTTTAAAACAAGACCCGTCAAATCCGTACGCGCTAATAGGCAAGGCGCAATGCCTTTACCAACAGGGAGACGAAAGTTATCTGATGTATTTAAACAAAGCGTATCATTTCAACAAAAAAATTACGGTTGAAATAATTACAAAAAGGTTTAATTTTCGCAGAAAAAACTGCTCGGTTTTTGACGTAATAAGCCTGAAAAAGGCTATGGAAATAGTAAACATTCCTCCGGAAGCCATTGAAAACCTTGAAAGATTTTCAATCCCCTTTCGGTATGAGTCGGCAAAGGGAAGCATTTACTTTATAAAAAACGAACTTCTTGCTTGGAAAGAAACAATGGATTCCCTGCAAATTATCTCAAAGAGATTTAACTGATTTCCCAAATACTTTTTTCTACTCCACTTCAATCGGCACAAGATAATAGCCTTTTACGACATACGGCAGAGTGAGAATATCAACCGAATGATATTCTTTCCATTTACTTGTTTTGGGAATATAAGCGGATTGAGTTTTTATTGTGTCAACAATTGAGCCGGGCAAATCAGGCTGAACGCTTTCTCCCATAAAAACGGCGTTTGTGTTGCTTGCAAGGGAAACGTAAACCTTATTGTTTCTCAAAAACCTGTTTACAAGCCTTATAAATCCGTCAAGGGTTTCTATCCTTCTTGCCAAAACCTTTGACTGTTTCTTCATTATGGAAAAGCCGTCCCCCAATTCAACGTAATATTTGCCGGGTTTCAATGTCTTGGGTATTTTCACAATTACGTTTTTTATAATCATCTGCTTCTGAAAAGGCTTTAAATAAACCTGCAAATGAAGGCTTTTGCCTCTCTTCACTTTTGTCAGAGACGATTTAACCTTCATAATTTGAGCAAACTTAATATCTTCAACATAGTTCAAATCAACGGAAATCCCCTCTATCCTCGCCTTAACATAAGGGTTTTGAATAACCGAACTTACAAGAGACGCTATTTGGAAAACCGCTCCTTGCGTATTCGCCCCTGTTATAAAAGAATTCAAAACAATATCGGGATAACCCTTGACCTTGATTTTTCCTCTCAAATTGTATGTTGAAAATCCTATTGATTTCGTTGCATCCTGCAAAACGCTTGCAAAAACAAGGTTGACAAGAAACGGCGTAAGCAGAGGCTCTTCCGCAACCTCAATAAAATACTGTTTAGACGCGTTTTTCACGTTCAACTTTATGTTTATGGGAATCATATACGCCTTTTTGCCTTTTATCCCCAAAATAGCGGCGCTTCTGTCTTCAACAAGCGCTCCCATTTCCTTTCCTATAATGCCTATTTTGTTTGAGGTTTTGTAAGACGGATAAACGGCTAATATTTTTGCCGAATGTATCGGAATTGAAACATGCCCCAACCCAAACATGGGATGTCCGAAAGCGAGAACATAGTTGTTTTTCACATAGGTAATTGTGCCGATGGCATAGAGGTTTAAATCCCCCCTTGTCAAAGCAACCGCAATTGCGTCCCCCGGTTTGGGATTTTTGTAGAACGAAGAATCGTATCCGCCGGAAGAAGACGCCGCAAAGGGAAGGTTATCAAATCCGGTTGCAAGAAAATCGTTCTGCGCAAAGAAATTTTTTAACCTTTCGGGCATAAAGTTTTCCGGTTTGGGATTGATAATATCCTCTATGCTCGGTTTTTTTTCAAACATGATGCCTTCATTCCGCCCGGAAGAATAGGTGTTTATAACCTTTAACATATCCTCAATCGGGGTTAATCCGCCGATAGGCTCTTTTCCGAATTGCCAGCCGAAAGAAACCGCGCCTGCAAGTTTCCCGTCAATAAAAACCGGGCTTCCGCTCATGCCTGCAATAATTCCCGCTTTGTCAACAATGTCGCCGAAACATCTTATCAAAACCCTGTTTTCACCCGGCCTCATATTTTTTAAAACGCCCAATATTTCAACATCAAACTTTTCAATTTTGTTTCCCTTAAAAATTGTCAAACCATAGCCTTTCATTCCCGGCTTCAACTTTGAAGAATAAATCAGGTTTTGGGCAAAAACAGGAAAAACAAGAACAAAAACCAGAAAAACAATTATCTTTTTCACTTTTTTTCTCCTTTCAGAGAGTATGCTATTTTTAATTTTTTTCTCATTAATGACACTTTCGTAATATCCGACAAAGTCAAATATAATCCGTCGGTATGGCAGTCAACGCTTTTTTCAAAAAAATCAACCTCAATTTCCTTGCCTTTGAAAAACTTAAATTCATTCTTCTTTAAATGCTTTTCTTTTTTTACCGAATAAAACAGGGGAAGTCTCTTTACAAATCCGGTATTTTCAACTATCAGAATGTTAAAAAATCCGTCGTCTATCTTTGCCCCCGGCGTGATTTTTATTCCCCTTCCGTAATATTCGCCGTTTGAAATAACAAGAAGAAGAAGGTCTTCGTTTGCCTTTAACTTTCCGTCAATTCTAACCTTTGCCTTAAAACCTTTATAAAACATAATCTTTCTCATCGCCGCTTTTGAATACGGGTCTTTTGACTTTCTCATATTCTCCGCCAACTTTACAACAGCGCCGTCAAACCCTATCCCTAAATTATTGACGAAAATTTTTCCGTTTATTTTGCCGCAATCAACGGATTTTATTTCGTATTTGTCTTTCAAAAAAACATCAAGCAGCTTTTTGGGCTCACTTCCGAGTTTAAGAGAGCGGACAAAATCGTTGCCTATCCCCAAAGGAAGTATGAAAATATGGGCATCGGAATTCTCCTTAACCAAAGCGGCGGCGCATTCGTTTACCGTGCCGTCTCCCCCGCAGACAAGTATTTTTTTTATCCCTTTTTTCAGAAAAAACTCGGTAATTTCGGTGCCGTCTCCGGCTTTCTTTGTTTCAACCCAGAGGAATTTTTTATCGGAATTAAGCAATTTTTGTTTTAAAAATTCCCTAAAATCCCTCGCCTTTCCCCCGCCTGAGAAAGGATTAAACAGAACACCGAAATCCATAATCCTCAATCCAAAATCCTTCTGTAAAATTTTGAATTATGAATTTTGAATTGCAGAGTTCATTCCCTAATCCATAATCCAAAATCCA
>JAMOUY010000014.1 GCA_027067895.1 Acidobacteriota bacterium | reverse complement strand
GGCGGCGGGCACAAATTTGCCGCAGGGTGTACGGTGAGGGGGGAGTCGCAAAGCGTATTGTCCCGCCTTTTTGAAGAGTTTGAAAAACTATGAACAATGTTTACCTTATAGACAAGCCGGAAGGCATAACCTCGTTTGACGCTGTAAAAGAGGTTAGAAAAAAACTTTCCGTAAAAAAAGCGGGACATACTGGCACGCTTGACCCGTTTGCTACGGGGCTTCTTATAGTGTGCACGGGAAACTTTACAAGGCTTGCCGACTATTTTCACCGCTATCTTAAAACATATCGCGCAATTTTTACTTTGGGACAATTCAGAGACAGCGACGATATAACCGGAGAAGTAATTGAAGAATTTGAAATCCCTTCTTTTTCCGAGGAAGAAATAAAAAAAGCCTTGAAGAAATTTGAGGGAGAAATTTTTCAAAAACCGCCCCATATTTCCGCAAAACGAATAAACGGCAAAAGGCTTTACAGGGAAAACAGAAACGAAAGAAAAATAGAGCCTAATCCTGTCAAAGTTTTTATAAAAAAAATTGAAATAGTTTCTATAAATCTTCCTGATATTGAGGTTGAAATAACCTGCGGGACAGGGACTTATATCCGCTCAATTGCAAGGGATTTGGGGAAAAATTTAAACTGCGGAGGCTATGTTTCTTTTCTGAGAAGGACGGGAATAGGCCCTTACTCTGTGGAAAGGGCAAACAATCTTGAAAATCCTGTTCCCTTGTCCCACATTGACATACTTCCGGATATTGAGGCGGTTGTTTTGGACATGGAAAAAACAAAAAGAATTTTAGCCGGCAATGAAATTTTTCTTGCAAAATATCAGTCCGATACCGATTATATAAGGGTATTTTCCTCTTTTTTCAATCAGTTGCTTGCTTTGTGCAAGGTTGAAAAAAAGAATGACGGTGTTATTATTAAACCTGAGAAGGTATTTTTTAGGGGAGAATTATGAAGCACCTTGTTGTTGGGCAGGGAAAACTTGGAAGAACAATTCTCAACTCTCTTGAAAGAATAAAATATCGCATTTGTCATACCGTTGAATCTGCTGATATTGTTTGGATTACAGTCCCGGATTCGGCTATTCGCTCAATGGTGAAGCAGTTGGAAAAAGATTTGAAACCGGATACCGTGCTTGTTCATTGCAGCGGATTTTTCCCCGCTTCAATTTTAAAAAACCAAAAAACTGACAAACTTGTGTCTCTGCATCCCGCATACTCTTTTTCCCGTTCTTTGATGTTTTTCCCTCACGGTATCTTTTGGACATTTCAGGGAAGAGAAAGTTTGTTTGATTATTTTAAAATTTTGGTTGAGAAATGGAAAGGCAAAATAGCGAAGATTGAAGAAAACCAAAAGCCTCTCTATCATTCCGCCTGTGTTTTTGCGTCTAATTTCCCGGTAATTTCACTTATAATAGCCAAAAAACTTTTTGAACAATGCGGCATTGACTATGAGCATATTTTTAAAGGCCTTGTTTCCCCGTTGTGTGAAAAAGTTTCAAAAAATTCCGTTCCGGAACAATTGCTTACCGGACCTGCCGTTAGAAGGGATTTGGATACTATTTTGAAGGAAATTGAGGTTTTAAAGGAAAAAGACGAAAATATTTCCGAAATTTACAGGCTTTTAAGTGAATTTGTGTTGCAAAATATGTAAATTTTTTCAAATTCTTGATAAAATAAAATTACCACATAAAACCGTGAGGAGGAAAATTTATGGTTGATAAGGAAAAAGCAAAAGAAAAAACAAAGGAATTGATGGAAAAATCGCTTGGGTTTATAAAAGAAACCTCTGCAAGAATTAGGAAAGAGGCTCAGAGAAAATGGAAAATTTCCAATTTAAAACTTGAAATCACAAGCCTCAAACACCAAATGGGCACTGTTTTCAAAGAGTTGGGAAGGTATATTTACTTTGCCACAAAGCAGGATAACCTTGACGATGCAAAGTACAAAGAGTTTTTTGACAGAATTGCGAGAATTGAAGAAAAAATAGCGGAAAAAGAAGAATTGATTGAAAAAATCAAACAGGAAGAGTTGAAAAGCGAAGCGGAATTTCTTGACGTTGAGGAAGAGGAACTTTCCCAATACAAAGAAGAGTCCAAAAACGATGAGGAAAATGAAAACGACAAAGAAAATGCTCAGGAAGAAGACGAAGAAAAAAAGAAAATTGACGCGGAAACCGAGATTGAAAATCCTGAAAAATAGTATATAATTTGTCTTTGACAGGTGGGGCTATGGTGCAGCTGGGAGCACGCCACACTGGCAGTGTGGAGGTCACGGGTTCGAGTCCCGTTAGCTCCACCATTTTTATTTAATTTCCCGCAAACTTTAAAAATCCTCAAATTAGTGTAAAATAGTGAAGGGGTTATTATGTTTAAAGAGGAGTATTTCTCCGGTTTATATACAGATTTCTATGAACTTACAATGTCTCAGGCTTATTTTCTGAGCGGCAAAAAAGACCAAAAAGTTGTTTTTGACCTTTTTTATAGAAAAAATCCGTTCGGCGGAGGTTATGCGGTATTTGCGGGATTGGAAGATGCAATTCGTTCGGTTTTGAATTTTCGTTTTTCTCAAAACGATTTGGATTATCTTGATTCCCTTGGCTTTGAAAAAGAATTCCTTAATTATTTGAAGGATTTTAAGTTTTCGGGAAACATCTACTCTTTCAAGGAAGGGGACATAGTCTTTAACAACGAGCCTCTTTTGAAAATAGAAGCAAATATAATTGAGGCGCAACTTCTTGAAACAATGCTTTTGAATTTCATAAACTATCAGACCCTTATAGCCACAAAAACAAGGAGAATGGTTTACGCATCAAAGGGAAGGACTGTTGTGGATTTCGGAATGAGAAGGGCTCAGGGGCTTGCGGCAATATCTGGGTCAAGGGCAAGTTTCATAGGCGGGGCTTTGGGCACTTCAAACACCTATGCGGCAAAAATCTTTGATATTCCAGCAATAGGCACCCATGCCCACAGTTGGATTCAGAGTTTTGAATCCGAGTATGAAGCCTTTAAAAAGTATGCCGACGTTTATCCCGACGACACCACTTTGCTTGTTGACACTTACGATACTTTGAAATCGGGAATTCCGAATGCCATAAAAATAGCCAAGTATCTTGAACAAAAAGGACACAAATTGAAAGCCATAAGGCTTGATTCCGGCGACCTTGCCTATTTCAGCAAAAAAGCGAGAAAAATGCTTGACGAAAACAACCTTGATTACGTAAAAATAGTTGTTTCCAACCAACTTGACGAGCATATTATTGACTCTCTGCTTGACCAAAATGCACCGATTGACATATTCGGCGTGGGAACAAAACTTATAACCTCTTATTCTCAGCCTGCTTTGGACGGCGTTTACAAACTTGCGGAAATAGACGGAAGGCCTACTTTGAAGTTTAGCGAAAACACCGAGAAAATAAACCTTCCCGGAAACAAAAAAGTGATAAGGTTTTTAAACGCAGAAAACGAATTTTTTATTGACGGTGTTTTGCTTAACGATGAAAAAGAAAGCGAAATCACTCTTTTAAGGCATCCGTCCATACCGTTTAAAAAGACTGAAATTGAAGATAATTTAAAACCTGACAAGGTTTTTTTCAAAGTAGTTGATAAAGGCAAACTTGTTTACGATTTTCCTTCTTTGAGGGAAATAAGAGACTTTTCCCTTAAAAGATTTAATCAATTGCCGCCTGAATTCAAAAGATTTGTCAATCCGCACATTTACCGTGTGGGGCTTTCGGACAAACTCTATACTTTGAGGCACAGCCTTATAGAAAGGAGGCTTGAACACAAATGAGCAAAAAATGTCTTTTAATAGTTGATTTGCAAAACGATTTTTGTCCCGGAGGCGCATTGCCTGTTAAAGACGGAGACAAAATTGTTGAGCCGATAAACGCTATTCTTGATAAATTTGACATTGTAATTGCATCAAAAGATATGCACCCGGAAAAAACCGTTCATTTTGAAAAATGGCCTGTGCACTGCGTAAGAGGTACGAAGGGAAGCGAATTTCATCCCGATTTGAAGGCCGAAAAGATTGATTTTGTTTTTGAAAAAGGCACGGGAAACAAAGACGACGGATACAGCGCTTTTGAGGCGACAAACAAGAATTTGGAAGAATTTTTAAGGGAA
>JAMOUY010000013.1 GCA_027067895.1 Acidobacteriota bacterium | reverse complement strand
TTCTCAGGCAGGCTTTGAAGATTTTGACACGGGAGACGCAACAAGGTACGAGGACGGCGCGCCAAAAGAAAGCGCAATTGCCATTTACAAAAGAATTTTGTCCCATCCGGTAATTTTAATGATGATTGCAATAGAGTTTTGCTCGGGGGTTTTGAGAAACGGGATTATGCACTGGGGAGTTCATTACGCCCACAGCATGAAGATTACCGAAGTTGTAAACGGAGTGAAAAAAGTTGTATCAATTGCAGATGCCGACTTCTTCTTCCAAAACTGGGGCTTGATTTTAATGATTGCGGGGATTACAGGCGGATTTTTCGCAGGATTTATATCGGATAAATTTTTCGGGTCAAGAAGAGGGCCTTCCGCCTTTTTTCTATATTTCGGAATGTTTGTCGGCTTTGTTGTAATGGCTTTTGCCGTAAGGTATCAGTGGTACGATATTGTTGGCTTTTTATCATTTTTTATGTCTATGTGCGTAATAGGTGTCCACGGAATGCTTTCCGGTACCGCGTCAATGGATTTCGGCGGAAAGGACTCTGCGGCAACCGTTGCGGGGGTAATTGACGGGTTTGTCTATCTGGGCACCGGTTTTCAGTCGGTTACCCTTGGGAAAATACTTGAAAATGCTGGAAGCGACCCGTCTAAATGGAATTATTGGCCTATCTTTCTAATTCCCTTTACCGTTATAGGGCTTTATTTCACTTGGAAAATATGGAATGCCTTTCCCGAAAGCAAAAAGAAAATGTGAGGTTTTTATGAAAAAAATTGTTTTGATTGCGTTTATAATAGGAATTTTTGCGGCAAACGCTTCAACTTTGAAACTTCCGCCTAAACTGATAATAAAATCCGTAAAAGTTGAAAGATTGAGAAAAGGCCTTGATTTTAAAATAGAGGCAAACAGAGAAGTTAAGTTTGCATCAGTTGTAATAGGGTTTCTGCCAAATGAAAAAGCATATTACCCTGTTTACAGGTTTTCGGTTAACAAATTTACCGAAGGGAAAGACATAACTGTTTTTATCAAATGGAAAAAATTCAGGTGGTATTTAAACAATGAAAAAACGCTTGTTTTTTACAAAGTAAACGTTATAGACAAAGACGGAAGGGAAGAGCAGTATCGTTCAAGGATTGTAATTTCAAAAAACAGAAAAATACTTCAAACCGTTGTTTACGGCCCTTATCTTGACAGAGGGGAAAATGGAGATTACAAAATTTCTTATGAGTTGCTTTATCCCGATAAAACAACCCTTGTTTTCAACGGGATAAAGTTTGCCTGCAACGAAAAAAAGAAAAGGCATTTGTTCAACATAGGAAAGTTGACAAAGGGGGACTATGAATATTTTATTGAGGGCTATCCCAGAATTTTTAAGGCAAGGGTAAACGAAACGGACAACTTTTCCTTTGTGTTTATGTCGGATTCAAGAAACCTGAAAACCGATTTTGACGCAAACTTTGCAAACACAAACGGCAAAATAGTTAACCAGATTTTTTTAACCGCATACCAGAAGGGAGCGGATTTTATTGTGTTTGTGGGTGATATGGTTTCGGGCTATACCTCTTATGCCGACGAATTTGAGAGAGAGTTAAGAAGTTTTGCATACGCAACCGAGCCTGTTTCTTCCTTTATTCCCGTTTACGAGGGAATGGGAAACCATGAGGCTTTAATTGACTGCTTTGAAAAGGATGGCAAAAAATTCTGCAAAGACAAAAAACCGCCCTATTCCGCAGAAGATATTTTTGCAAAGGTTTTTGTAAATCCGGAAAACGGAAATTTTTCCGAAAAAGAAGGCCTTCCTTCCTATAAGGAAAACCTGTATTACTTTGAATACGGAAACTGCCTCTTTGTTGTTTTGAATACAAACTATTGGTGGGCATACAAGCCTGAAATTTACGGCGGAAACCTTGAAGGATACATTATGGACAAACAGATGGAATGGCTTGATAAGGTTTTGGAGAAAGAGGGCAAAGGAAAGAGGGAAATCTTTGTTTTTGCCCACGAGCCTGCCTTTCCGTGCAGCGCCCATCTGGAAGACTGCATGTATTACTGGGGAGGAGACCCGAAGAAAAACGACGGAATTGACAGGCATTATGTTTTGAAGATGAGAGACAGGTTTTTAAAGATACTTGACAAACACGGGGTTAAACTTGTGTGTTTCGGAGACGAGCACAACTACACAAGGGTTTTGATAAACAAGGACATTGCGCCTGTTAGGGGAGAGATTACCCAGATAATTTCGGGCGGTGCGGGAGCGCCATTTTACGAACTTGCCCCCGAATTTCCGTGGAAGAAAAATCTTCAAGCATTTTCCAAGGAAAACCACTTTATTCTTGTTAATGTCGGTAAAACAATTAAGGTTGACGTTGTCTCAATTCACGGGTATGTTGTTGATTCTTTTGAGATAAAATAATCGGGGAGTTTATGGGAGAAAAGGTAATTGTTTCCGCATGTCTTTGCGGAATCAGGTGCAGATACAACGGAAAGATTCTTGAAAAAAGGAATTTGCCGATAGATATGGAAGACGCAATACTTGTCTGTCCGGAAACCCTTGCTGGGCTTAAAATCCCGAGAACACCCAGTTTTTTCGACAACGAAAAGACAGGCGAGGGGGTTTTGGACGGAGAGACAAAGGTTGTTTCAAGCGACGGAGAGGACAGGACTGACGAATTTATTAAAGGCTCAAAAAAGGCTCTTGAAATAGCGAAAAAGTATAACGTTAAAAAGGCTTATTTAAAGGAGCGTTCCCCTTCCTGCGGTGTAAACGTGGTTTACGTCAACAATGAAAGAAAAAAGGGAATGGGTGTAACTACCGCACTTTTTAAAAGGGAAGGGATTGAGGTGATAGGAGTTGAGTGATGGATAGGACGAAACTCACGCCTGCAATGAGACAATTTGTTGAGGTAAAGGAGAAATATCCCGACCACATTGTTTTTTTCAGAATGGGGGATTTCTATGAGATGTTTTTTGACGACGCAGTTGAGGCTTCATCCATTCTGGGAATAGCGCTTACAAAGAGAAACAGCAAAGGCGGAACAAACGAAGCCCCGATGTGCGGAGTACCCTATCACGCATACGAGACCTATGCGTCAAAACTCTTAAAGGCGGGAAAAAAGGTTGTCATAGTTGAGCAGGTTGAAGACCCGAAAAAAGCAAAAGGCGTTGTTAAGAGAGACGTTGTTGCGGTATTGACGCCTGCGACAAGCCATCTTGGGGTTGAGGGGGATTATCAGAAAAATTACCTTGTTTCTATCTATGCCGACGAAAAAAAATCTGCCCTTGTTGTCGGGGAGCCGACGACAGGGGAATTGAGTGTATTCAGGTTTTCTGGCAAAAAAGGGGTTGAAAAACTGTTTAACCAAATCGCTTTGTTTGAACCGAAAGAGGTTGTTGCGCCCTTCGGGGTGGTAAACATTGGCTATTTATCCGAAAAGTTGGGCTATTCCCCATCCCTTAACGAATACGACGAATCCTTTTTTAACGAAAGGGAAGGGGAAGAGAAGATAAAGGATTTATTTTCCGTTTCAACCGTTGCCGGATTCGGTTTGAAGGGCAAACCCGAGTGCCTAAAAGCGATTGACGGCTATTTAAACTACCTTGAAGAAAATTACCGTACGGTAAATATTCCCGTAAAATCAATCTCTTTAAAAGAGGTTTCCGATTACCTTATTATTGACGCAACAACGAGGAAAAACCTTGAACTTTTTGAAACATCTTTTGAGAGAAAGAGAAGGGGGAGTTTTTTTTGGGCAATTGACAGGACTTTAACCCCTCAGGGAAAGAGAAAGTTGTCGGATTATATAATGTTTCCCCTGAAATCCGTTGAATCTATTGAGGCAAGGCTGAACTTTGTAAGTTGGCTTATTGAAAGCGAAAAAATGGAAGATATAAGCGCTTTGCTTTCCTATGTCGGGGATATTGAAAGGATTTACTCAAAGGTTGTTTTAAACTCTGTAAAACCGGGCGAACTTAACGTTTTAAAGCAGTCTCTTTCCGTAACCCCCTATTTGAGGGAATTGCTTGAAAATTCACCGTTTGACAAAGTTGCCGACGAAATAAAAAACCTTGAAGAGGTTTACCTTCTCATTGACAGAACAATTGCCGAGGAGCCCCCAGTGGTTAAGGGGATGAATGTTATAAAAAGGGGAGTAAACCCCGAAC
>JAMOUY010000012.1 GCA_027067895.1 Acidobacteriota bacterium | reverse complement strand
GGGGATTGCTATTAAATCGGAACTTACGATAACGTTTTTTGAAACCGCGCCGAATTTGTTTTTTGAAATTCCGCAAACCATAACCCTTAATTTGCCGTTGTACTGAGGTATTTTAAATCTGTATTTCAGGTTTCCCCTTTTGTCTGATTTAAGTTTTCCGCTCCATATTGAGACAATTTTTGTAAACTGCGGTGTTGCAAATCCCTTTGCTTGTCTCATCATTCCCCCGCCTGTTGCAAGGTATTTTTTCACAAGCCATCCAAATCCGTCGGCGCTTTCAATTCCGAGGGCGATTGGTTTAAAAATTCCCTCAAAGGGGTTGGGGGTTTTAAAGTTTGTTATCTGCAAAATACCCTCGTCAACAATAGAGATTGTTGCTTCAAATTCTTCATTTGCCTTGCACTGGATTGTGATGTCGTTTCCCGGCTTTGCCTTTTCCGGAATTTTTACGTTGATTTTCAGTTTGAATTTTTCCGGGGAAATTTTTACTCTCTTTATTCCGAAAGCCCTTTCAACAAGGTAGTTGTTTCCCGTGTGAACGAGAAGGGCGCTTACGTAAACGCATGTGTATCCTTCGGGGATTTTAAAATTAAACGTTGCCGTTTTACCCTTTGCTTCCTGCCATTTATACGAGATTACCTTGTCCGCTTCAACAGTCCACAGTATCTTTCCCTCAAACGGGATTTCGCACATTGCGTTTACGCTGTCTCCGTAATCGTAGTCGTTTTTGTCCGTTTTGATTATAAGGGTTTCCGGCGTTTCCGCTTTTTCCGCACCGTACCAACCCCATCCGCTTATGAAGAGTTGGCCTATGTTTTTGTCTCCCCTTACCTCAACCACAATATCGTCGTATGAGTTTTGAGGCACGTAATCTATCTCAAATTTTCCGTTTGAGACGGTTATTTCTTTTTCTTTTGTTAGAGGAATTAAAGTTGAGTTTTTTCTCCATGAAAATTCGTTGTAGAAGTAGTAATCATAGTTGTATGCAACTTTAAAAACTCTGTATTTTAGTTTGATTTTTCCGTTAAACGGTGTTTTTTTCCGAGTTAGGACAATTCCTTTTACTTTTAAAGGCACGCCGGCGCTAACCTTTGAAGAAGAACAGTTTAACCCTATGTAGTAGTCTTTTGTGTAAATAATTTTTGAAAAAGTTTTTCTTGTCGCCCTTCCGCTTCCCCCTTCCGACACTTCCAGATAGGCGGTAAGTTTTACGGGGTTGTAAAATTCCGGAAGGGATTTGAACATTATCTTTATTTTGTTTTTTCCGTCGCTGTTTATCTTTATGGGGGGAAGGGTTTCGCTTAATTTTGTTCTTGAATAATAGTAGGGCAGGGGGCCAAATGAGAAATTTTTGTATCCTTCGGGGGAAAAGTTTGTTTCTTCAAGGCTGATTTTTCCTTTTAAGGTTTCCCCGGAAGCAGGCGCGCCGAATAGGTAAAAAGCCTCGGTTTCTATTGTGAAGGGTTGGGAAAGGTCAATATAGTCCGGAAATTTTGCCTTTAAAGACATTCTCTCAGGCGCAAAGGCTTCAACAAATATTTTTTCCGAGGAAACGTTTTTGTCCCCGATAAACACGTTGAAGAAATACTGCCCCGTGGGAAATGACGGGTCTGTTTTAAATTTGAATTCGGCAAACCCGTAGTTGTCGGTGAGCGAGGAAAACTCTTTGATTTTTGTTCCGTTCGGGTTTAAAACCTTGATTTTTACGGGAATTGACAAAGGCTTAAAAGTTTTGTTTTTTCTGACAACAACAGACAAGTTGACGCTTTCTCCCGGTCTGATTAAATTTCTCTCAAAATATAGGTATGCTATAAAATCCCTGTTTGCCTTGTCTCCCGAAATTTTGAAATTGGACGAGGGAAGTTTTGAATCCGTTAAGTTTAGATAAGTCCAATCGTTGTTTGTTTTTGCCGTAATTAAATATGCTTTCTTTTTGCCCGATAATTTGATTTCTGCAAATCCGTCTCCGTTTGTTTCCCCTTTTCCCATTTCAATGTTTGAGGAATCAAGGACGGTTATTTTTGCGTTTTTTATCGGGGTTGCGTCGTTTGAGTTTACAATCCAAACAGCAGACTCTTTCCTGTTAAACTTTGCAATAATTGAGATGTTGGATATTGTAAACTTTGTGTTTGCCCTGTAATTTCTTTTTGTTTCTTTTGAGTAAGCCTCGGCTTTTATAAAGTAAATTCCGTTTTCGGGATTTCCTATAAATTTTTTTAAATCAATAAAATACAATCCGCCGTTTGACGAAGGGATATTTATTTTTGCCTGCTTTACAAATTTTCCGAAATCGTCAACAGCCCATTTTGACCCGCCGGCATAGGAATACCAAAGAGTAAGGTTTTTTGCGGGAATAAGGTATAGGCTTAATTTAACCTCTTTAAGCCTTTTTGCGACAATGGGAAGTTTCCATTCGCCCTTTGTTCCGAAGTACCTTCCCCTGTAAATAAACGAAAGTTTTGGGGAATGTTTCGGAATGCTTACCTTTGCGGTATATTTGTTTTTCAAAATCTCGCCGTTTGTCCCTTTTATTCCGGGAAACAGGATAAGAGTGTAATTCTGTCCCGGCTTAAAGTTTCCGCTTATGGATAAGTTTCCCTTTGTCGCATAGCATTCAAAGTTTACTTCTGGGGAAATCGTTATAAAGTTTTTCACGTTGGAATAGTCCACGGATACGGGCTTGTTTTTCAAACTTACCGTGTAAATGTTTATCGCAAAGGAGTCGCCTAAATCCCTAACCTTTACACCCTTTATGATTATCGGAAGGTTTTTGTCCGATATTGAAAAGTCCAGAGAATAGTCTTTTTGGGTTTCAAAGTTGTAAACGCTTTTTATTCCTTTTTTCAACAAAACGGTGTAAATTCCTTTGTGTTTTAAGGGGAATTTTACAATTATGCTCTTTTTGTCAATTCCTGTGTGTGTTTTTTGATAGTATATGCCGGCTATGTTTTGCCTGTTGCCGTCTTTGTCAAATATTGAAACTTTGTTTGTCAGAGAGTTTTTGTCAACTTCAAGGTTAAAAAGAATTTTTATTACGGCGATTTTTCTTTCAATGCTCAAAGGGGTTGCCGATATTGGCTTAAAAGGGGGAGTGATTATTTTAAATTCTTTTTTTGTCAAATTTTGGCTTAACTTTCTGTGAAGGGGGATTTTTTTTACCTTAATTGAATATTCGGTTGAGGGTTTTAACTTTTCAAGAAAAATTATTTTGAAAGTGTTTGAATCTGTCCAAAATCCTTTTGCTCTTATTTTCGGTGAAATCTCTATAAAATTTTCCAAATCCTTCTCTTCTATTTCCACCCCGTTTGCCCCGAAAATTGGCTCGGAAAAGTAAACGGAAACACTTTCAGGAAAGGATATTAAATTTCCTGACGGTTCAAGTTTTGGGATAATTGTTAGTTCTTGTTTTTTTCTTAATTGTGTTTTTTCTGTTTTTTTCTCTTTCTTCCCTGTAAAAATTTTTACTCCGGCAATAACCAAAATTACTAAAATTACAAAAGCAAACAGTTGTTTTTTCATTTTTCCCCCCGATTTTTTTTAGAATTATACCTTAATTTTTCCGTGTTTTATACTTTTAGACGAAAGGAATTCGGATTTCTCTTTCTGAAACTTAAATTTTTTTATGCTAAAATTCATTTTGTTATGAAGAAAGCGGTATTTATGGACAGGGACGGGACTTTGTCCCATGAAGTTGGCTATGTGAACCATATTTCAAGGTTTAGGCTTTATTCCTTTACCCCCGAGGCGATGAAACTTTTAAATCAATCGGATTTTCTGGCAATATGCGTAACAAATCAGGCAGGCGTTGCAAGGGGGTACTTTGAGGAAAGCCTTGTAAAAGAGGTTCACAAAAAGATGCAGGAAGACTTGAAAAGGCACGGTGCATACCTTGACGACATATTTTACTGCCCCCATCACCCGAGTGCGGGCGGAAATCCCGATTTTACGGTGGAATGCAATTGCAGAAAGCCTAAACCCGGAATGTTGCTTGAAGCGGCAAAAAAGCATAACATAGACTTAACGAAATCCTTTGTTATCGGGGATAAGATAAGCGATGTGCAACTTGCGAAAAATGTGGGCGCAAAGGGAATAATGGTAATGACCGGATACGGCAGGGGAGAGTATGAGTATCAGAGGCAGAATTGGGATATTTTTCCAGATTATATTGCCGAG
>JAMOUY010000011.1 GCA_027067895.1 Acidobacteriota bacterium | reverse complement strand
CAAAATACAACCTTTCAAACATAACCTATCAGTTTGACTACAAAGGGGTAAAGTTTTTCACTGCTTTTAATTCCAAACACTTTGACGCAAAGGATTTTTACGCGCCCTATCCGTCGTACGAAAAAACCCAGACTTCCGTTTTGATTGCTTCGTGGAGAAAAACGAAATTTTACGGCGTAAGGCATTACGACATATTCACCCTTGACAAAAACAACCCGGATTTGTTCAGAAACATAACCGAAACATACAAAACGGGGATAGTTTCTTCCATGAATACAAAATTCGGATTTTTCAGTCTTAACCTTGAATTTAATCAAATGAACAGCAAGGTTATGGGAAGACACAACACGCTTCTGTCAATCTTGAAATACGCAAGGGTTTTTTCCTTTTCCGGTTTTAACTTTCGCGCAGGGTTAAATCTTTTTTCCGCAACAAAAAACGGAGATTATCTGCTTCCGTTTTTTAACGTTGCGAGGGATTTCGGGAAATACCGTTTATCTTTTGATTTTTCCCAAAGCGTGAGGGTGCCGGATTTTACCGAACTTTATTACAATTCCCCGGTAAATACGGGAAACGAAAATTTAAGGGAAGAAAAAAGCGACAACTTTCAAGTTTCCCTATCCTTTGGCAAAGCAAATTTTTCGCTGTTTTTCAGAGACGAGAAAAACCTGATTGACTGGGTGAGGGTTGAGAATTACTGGCGGGCTGAAAACATTGACAGCGAAAATGTTTACGGTTTTGATTTGAATTATACTTTCAAAAAATTGAAAATAGGCTTTGAGCATGTCCACAGAGATAAGCCGTCTTTTGAGACAAAGTATTCCTTTTATTATCCCAAAAACAGGCTTACCCTTGCCTATACCACAAAGGATTTTTCAGTTGATTACAATTACCTTGACATAGACGGTTTAAACAAAGCGTCTGTCTTGAATTTAACCTTTTGGGGACAGGGGTTTTATTTAAAAATTCTAAATGCCCTTGACGAGGATTATCAAACCTATCCGGGAATTCCCATGCCCGGTAGAGTAATAGTTTTTGGATACAGAATGAGAGGCCCCCTAATTCCCGATTAGGCTTGTCTTTTTATTTTAAAGTTTGATACAAGCATTCCGAGAAAAACCAAAAATCCGCCGATAAGCCCTTTTTCGGGAAGTTTTTCCCCGAGAAGAAGGAAGGAGAAAATTAAGGCAAAAACAGGCTCAATTGAATAAATAATGCCCGCCCTTACCGTTGTGGTTTCCTTTTGAAATTTCCCCTGCATTAAAAGTGCAAGGGATGTGGCAAACACGCCTGTGATAATTATCGCAATAACAAGTTGTCCGTTAACCACAAAGTTCCATTTTTCTATTGCAAAGGAAGTTATTCCGCTAAACACGAAGGTTGAGAATATTTGAAAGAAAACGACGGTATCTTCATGGTATTTTGTTGTTGAATGCTCTATGAAAATCACCTGAAAGGCAAAGAATACCGCGCTTAAAAGGGTTAGCAAATCCCCTATGTTAAAACCCCCGCCTTCGGGAGACGAGAGAAGATAAAGCCCACTTATTGCGAAAAATACCCCTATGATTGCAAATACCGACGGCTTTTTTTTGAAAATGAAAAAATCAAAGACAGGGACTAAAAAAACCAAAAATCCTGTTATAAATCCCGAGCGGGAGGCTTTGGTAAACATAAGCCCGATTGTCTGACAGGCCATTCCAGCAAATAGAAAAAAGCCTATAATTATTCCCCATTTTATGTTTTTCCCGTTAAATTTGGGTTTTACAAAAAATAAAAGCACAATTGTGGCAAGAAAAAATCTCATTGTCAGAAAGGCAAAGGGAGGAACATTTGCCACTGCGTTTTTAATAACGGGAAAAGTAAGCCCCCAAATTGCAGTCATTGAAAGAAGTATGAATTCCGCTTTTGTTAACTTCATAATCCCTCTGAATTTTTTACTAAAAAAGGGCGGAAGTTTTTAACCCCGCCCTCTAACGTTATCTTAAAAAAATTTTTTATTCAATAATTATTTTCCCATCAATTCCCTTCCCTTTTGAAAGGCTTTTACGTTTACGTAAACGACTTTTTTAGGCACAGCCTCTTTTATAACTTCAAGCCATTTTTCAGGCTCAAAATCAAACATTGTGGAAAGTGCGCCAATCATTATTACGTTTGTAACCTTGTCGTTTCCCAACTCTTTCAAAGCGGAGACAATATCCAGAATCTTTGCGTCAGGCCTTTCCTTTAAAATCCTTTCTTCAACGTCATCGGGGTATTCAAACGCCCCGGTGCTGACTATCGGAGGAACCATTTTTACGTTTGAAGAAACGATAATGCCGTCCTTTTTCACATAGTAAAGCCATCTTAACGCTTCCATTTTTTCAAAAGAAAGCATAATGTCGGCTCTTCCCTTTTCAATCATAGGAGAGTAAACCTTTTCCCCGATTCTTACGTGGGAAGAGACAATTCCCCCCCTTTGAGCCATTCCGTGGACTTCGCTTTTCTTAACGTCGTATCCCTGACGCTTAAAAAACTCGCTCATAATTTCGGAAGCAAGGACAATTCCCTGCCCGCCTACGCCAACCAGAAGAATGTTTTTGTTTTCCATATTACTCACCCTTCCTGCTAAAAGGTCTTATTGCGTCAAACTTACACATTTGGATACACAACCCGCATCCTGTGCACAGTGTTGTGTCAATATCCCACTTAAACCTTCCTTTTTCCGTTTTTTCGCTTGTTTTGTAAATTGCCTGACAGCCTATTTTTGAGCACATTGCGCATCCGGTGCAATTTTCAAGGTATGTGAAGAATTTTTCCCTCTTAACCTTTTGCGGATAGAGAACGCATGGCCCCTGACTGATTATCAGGGAAAGATGGTCTGCTTCAAGTTCCCTCTTGACGATTTTGTAGGTTTCGTCCATGTTTACGGGGTCAACAACGTAAACATGCTCAACCCCTATTGCCCTTGCAAGCACTTCAAAATCCATTTTGCCCGTAGGCTCGCCCTGACAATTCCATCCGGTTCTTGCGTCGGGCTGTCCCCCTGTCATTGCGGTGATTGAATTGTCGGAAATTACTATTGTAACCGTACTTTTGTTGTAAACAGCCTCAACAAGCCCGGTTATGCCGGAGTGGACAAAGGTTGAGTCGCCTATTACCGCGGCAATTCCCTTGCCCGAGCCCAATACCTTTTCCATTCCGATGGCGTTTCCTATTGAAGCGCCCATGCACACGCATGTATCCATCATTTCAAACGGCTTTATTGCCGCAAGGGTATAGCAACCGATGTCGCCGGTAACAATCTTTGCCTTTGCCTTTTTCAATGCGTAAAAAATTCCAAGGTGCGGGCATCCGGGACAGAAAACAGGCGGTCTCGGAATTGCTTTGTCTTCCGCCTTTACCTTGTTTTCCTCTTTTAAAACCCCCGCTTTTACAAGGGCGTTTCTTACAACTTCGGGGGAAAATTCCCCAATCTCGGGAAAGTATTCCTTTCCGTAAACCTCTATTCCTTCCGCTTTAATCTGTTCTTCAATAAACGGGTCCAACTCCTCAACAACAAAAACCTTTTTAAACTTGCTTACAAAATCCTTTATCTTTTTCATCGGAAGGGGATAGGGAATTCCAAGTTTTAAAACAGGCGCGTCGGGCAAAACCTCTTTCAAATGAACGTATGCTATTCCCGATGTGATAAAACCGTATTCCCCTTTGCCATCTTCAATTCTGTTTAATTCGGTTTTTTCAACAAACTCTTTTAGTTTTTTCTCTCTTTCGGCAACCACAACCCTTCTCTTTCTCGCATTCATTGGAAGGGCTACGTATTTTGCAAAATCCTTTTCAAAACCTTTTTCAACGGGAGATTCCGTTCTGTCCCCTATTTCAACAAGCCCTTTTCCGTGGGATGTCCTTGTTGTCATTCTGAGAATAACCGGAGTGTCAAACTCTTCTGATATTTCAAACCCGTATTTTACGAAATCCTTTGCTTCCTGAGAATCGGAAGGCTCTAAAACCGGAATTTTTGCAAACTTTGCGTA
Source organism: Acidobacteriota bacterium (assembly GCA_027067895.1). GTDB lineage: Bacteria > Acidobacteriota > Holophagae > Thermotomaculales > Thermotomaculaceae > Thermotomaculum. The sequence goes on along the minus strand of JAMOUY010000011.1, from coordinate 175 downwards.
ATTTCTGTTGTCCTGTTCATTTTGCGAAGAGTGCATTCCCGGGTCGTCTGCCGAAACAAGAACAAACCCCCCTTTTACGCCTATGTATGTCAAAGTCATTAAAGGGTCTGCGGCAACGTTTACCCCGACGTGTTTCATTGTGCATAAAGCCCTTCCGCCGGCAAAAGACGCACCT
>JAMOUY010000010.1 GCA_027067895.1 Acidobacteriota bacterium | reverse complement strand
ACAAGCGTAACAGTAAAAGACGGCAACGGAAGCACGGTATACAGCGGTTCAACGGTAGACGGTTCCGTAAGCGTATCGCCGACAAGCACGACGACCTATACTTTGACGGCAACCGGAAACGGCGGAAGCGCCACGGCATCAGTAACCGTTACTGTTAATCCTGCTGATAATGACAATGTTGATACCAAAACCTTCTCGTCAACAGATGTTCCAAAATCAATTCCCGACAACGATGCGAACGGTGTAATCAGCACTCTTGAAATTACAAACGGAACAAATATTCAGTCATTGAGTGTTAAAGTTGATATTACTCACACCTATGTCGGAGATTTGACTCTCTATCTTATCGGACCTGATGGGACTACGGTTACTTTAAGGGAAAAAACAGGCGGTTCGGCTGACGATATTCACGAAACCTATACGCCTACTGCATTTAACGGAAAGAGCGCAGTCGGTACATGGAAGTTGAAAGTTGTTGACAGCGCAAGATATGATACCGGAAAAATAGACGGATGGAGTTTGACTATTAAGGCCACTTATTCTTCCGACAATAGTGGTGACGACAATAATCCTACGGCTCACACATACACAAGCGCAGATACTCCGATTTCTATTCCTGACAATAATTCCACAGGTATTGAATCTTCAATTTATGTTGCAGATTCAGCCACGGTAACGGAGTTTAAGGTAACTGTTGATATTACACATACCTACATCGGAGACCTTATAGTAACTCTTGTTGCTCCAAACGGTGCAACCGCAACTTTGAGCAATAAAGAAGGCGGGTCTGCGGACAATATTCATAAAACATGGACAATTACAGCGGAAAACGGTATTGATATTCACGGTACATGGAAGTTAAAGGTTTCGGATAACGGTCGTTACGATACGGGAACTCTTGACGATTGGAAACTTGAATTTACATTTTAAAAACTTTAAAGAGTATATGTTGGGGGCGAGAAAACTCGCCCCTTTTTTTTATTTTTTGGTAAAATAAAAAATATGAAGGAAATTGGCGAGTTTCTTAAAAATATTAGACTTGAAAAAAAAATAAAAACAGATGAATTGCTAAAAAAGACAACTTTAACGGAGCATATTGTCCATCTTATTGAGAATGGAAACTTTTCAAGTATCGGTGCTCCTTTTTATATCAAAAATTTTATTTCCCAATATTGTTCTGCAATAGGATTGACCGAGAAAGAAACGGATGAGGTAATAAGAAAAATTCTTGGTTTGCTTGAAAAAAAAGAAAATTCTTTGGAAAGAAAAAAAGCGAAAAATTCCAAAGCGCCGTGGCTGATTGCAGTTGTTTTTGTCTTTCTCTTGGGATTTACGGCATTTTGGTTTTTAAGCGGGAGAGATGTTTCCGTTAAGCGAGAAGTCAAAGGAGAGTCTTATTCTGGGGCAGTAGCGCAGGAAAAAGAATCTCGTTCGGATTTTAAAAACCTTCAAAACGAGAATAACGAAAAAAAAGAGATTGTTGTTGAGGGTAAAAAAAATATCTCTCAAATAAAAGAAGATGCTTTGTCCAAAACAAAAAACAAAACTCAAAAAAATGTTAACAAATTAATTGTTGAAAATAAAAGTATAAAACGAGAAACCAATTTTTCTGATAATGGAAGTATTGATTTGCCGCCTCGGACAAAATTAAAAAATACGGAATTGTCTAAAAATACCCAATCTCAATTGAACAATCCCGTTAAAGTTGTTTTTAAAGCATCATGTATGTGCTGGGTGAACATATCTTTTAACGGAAAAGTGTTAAGAGATTTTATCTTGAAAGAAGGAGAGGTTTTTTCAATTGATGTTGAAAAAGGAGCGGTAATTTCCGTTGGCAATGCCAAATGTTTAAAATTGTTTTTCGGTCCCCAAAAGATTAAACTTCCCGATACAAAAGTTGTTAAAGGAATTGTTGTGAAATGAATTTAAAAGAGCGGATTAAAAATAAAGAATTATCTCTTGAAATCTTAAATGCTATTTCCACAATGAGTTTTCCTCTTACTCCGGAGGATTATGTTAATGTTTTGCCCTATGTTTTTGAGCAGGGTGACAAAACAATAAAGGAAAATGTTGTAAAGTCGGTTTCCGGCATATCTCTTGAACTTTTGTTAAATATTCTTGAACAGACGGACGACCCCAATCTTTTGGTTTTTTATTTTCAATTTTTTCTTAAAGTTGAACCTAATCATGAAGTATTGATTAAAATTCTTACAAATCCAATCTGTCCCTCTTCCTTGTTTACCGTTGCCGCAGGTTGTAATTACAGTGAAGTCTTGACATTCCTTGTAAACAACGTGTCAGTATTAAAAAAACATAAGGAAATAGTCCCTGTTTTGCTTGATAACAAGTACCTTGACGGATTTTTGAAAGAAAAGTTGAGAGAGTATGAAGAGTTTGGAATTTTGGGTGAGAAAAAACCTCAAAAAATTGAAGAAGAAGCGGAGCAGAAAGATGAATTGGAAGAAGAGGAAGAAGATGCCGAAACAAAAGAGTTGAAAAAACAACTGTTGGAGCAGGCTGAAAAGGAAGAAGCGGAAGCGGGGAAAAAATCCGTTATAGAGGTCAATGAGGAAGATTTAGACGAAGAGGATCTTACTCTTTATCAAAAATTGTTGAGAATGAGTGTTGCCCAAAAGATAGATAGGGCATTAAAGGGAACAAAAGAAGAAAGAAGTCTTTTGATTAGAGATTCAAATAAAGTTGTTGCCATGGCGGTAATTCAAAGTCCCAAAATAACCGAACAGGAAGTTGCGGCAATTGCAGGAATGAGAAATGTTCACAAAGACGTATTGAGACACATAGGGACAAACCGTCAGTTTATTAAAAAGTATAAGATAATTCTTGCACTTGTAAAGAATCCCAAAACCCCGCCTGATATTGCGTTAACACTGCTAAACAGGCTGGCCGAAAGGGATTTAAAAGGGCTTGTTAGGGACAGGGGGATATCGGAATTTGTGAGGCAGGCGGCATCAAGGCTTTTAAAATCAAGAAAAAAATAATATTATTTTATTGCAATGTGTAATTTATTGTTTATAATTTATATTAAGGTTGAGGTGAACAATGAATTATTATGATATTCTCGGAGTTTCCCGAAATGCTACCACGAAAGAAATTACGGTAGCATTTAAAAAACTTGTAAAAGAGTTACACCCGGACAGGTATAAAACGGAAGAAGAAAAGAGGGAAGCCGAGAAAAGGTTTAAAGAAGTAACCAGAGCATTCAATATTTTAAAAGACCCTGTTAAAAGAAGGGAATATGACCAGACTCTAAGAACACCTCATTCTTCCGCAAAAGAGAATACAAGTGTAAACAGTGAGGATTTTTTTAAGAAGGCGATGGCTTATTTTAAGAAAAATGATTTTGAAAATGCCGAAACCTTCTTTCAGGCTGCCATAAACAGGGGTATGGCAACGGCCGATTGCTTTTACTATCTTGCTTTAAGTCAGATAAACCTTCCCAGAAGGAGCAAAAAGGTTATAGAAAATCTTGAACATGCCATTAACCTTGACCCGTTAAATGTTAAATACAGATTACAGTTAGCAGATTTTTTTCTTAACAAAGGAGTTAAGTCACAAGCGGTTTATCACTATAAAAGGGTTTTGAAAATTGACCCAAACAACAAAAGGGCGATTGAGGTTTTGAAAGCGCTTAAAGTTATAAAACAGAAGAACTTTCTTGGAAAATTATTCGGCAGTTTGTTTAAGAGAGGTTAAGATGAAATACAGGTTTTATGGCAAAAGCGATGTCGGGCAAAAAAGGTCTCATAATGAAGACGCATTTCTTTTTGATGAAAAACACGGTCTTGCCGTTGTTGCTGACGGAATGGGAGGCCACGCCGCAGGCGAGATAGCGTCCGGTATTGCGGTTGAAATGATTTATGAATTTATTAAGGCTATGGATAAGGGCGGAGAAGTTACGTGGCCTTTTGAATACAACAATGATTTTTCTTTTGAAGCCAATCTTCTAATAACGGGTATAAACCTTGCTAACGATAAAATTCTGAAAAAAGTGGAAGAAAATAGTAAGTTAAAGGGAATGGGGACGACTGTTGTTGTTGGTTTGTTTAAAGGAGACAAAGTTACTATTGCGCATATCGGAGATAGTAGGGCTTACTATTTTAGAGACGGAAAACTTAATCTTATTACGGAAGACCATTCTTGGGTTAACGAGCAGTTAAAGAAAGGAATAATAAGTGAGGAGCAGGCAAGAGAGCATCCTTTTAAGAATGTTGTCACTCAGGCTTTGGGAAGCGGAGAAAAACTTCTTGTGGATATAGATGAAGTAAAAGTCAAACCCGGCGATATTTTCCTTTTTTGTAGTGACGGAGTTAACTCAATGTTGAGTTATGAAAAAATGCAGGATATTTTTAGGGAAAAGGGTGCGGACGATATAGAAAAGTTGGGGAATCGCCTTATTGAAGAGGCTAATATTGCCGGCGGAGACGATAATATTACAATAATAACGGTGAATGCTTATGAATAATGTCAGATTTTTCTTGACAAATGCACAATTTTCTTTTATTGTAAATTCTAAATTGATATAAAAAAAATATTAGGAAGGTGGGTTGTGTTATTTAAAAGAAAAAAACAATTGATAGGGCTTGACATTGGGTCTTCTTTTGTGAAACTGGTGGAGTTAAAAGAAGGAAAGGGAAAACGCCATCATTTGGTTAATGTAGGCGTTGAACCTGTTCCGCCTCAGAGTATTGTTGACGGCGGTATTATGGACTCTTTTGCCGTGTCTGAGGCTGTTAGAAACCTTTTTGAAAGGCTTGGTGTTAAAAACACCAAAGTCGCTATTGCCGTTTCCGGTAACGGGGTAATAATTAAGAAGATAACCTTGCCCAAAATGGATATGAACGAGTTAAACGACCAAATCAGATTTGAGGCCGAGCAGTATATCCCGTTTGAGATTGATGAGGTAAACATTGACTACGAGGTGGTTGATTCAAGCGAAGACGACCAGATGGATGTGGTTTTGGTGGCGGCTAAAAAAGACGTTATCAGCGATTACACATCAGTTGTTGTTCAGGCGGGACTTGAACCGATGGTTGTTGATGTTGCCGCATTTGCTTTGCAAAACGCTTATGAGTACAATTATTCAATTGACCAAGATGTTATCACCGCAATAGTGAATATCGGTGCTTCTTCAACGAACATCAACATTCTTTTGGGCAACAAATCTCTATTTTGGAGAGATTTGTCTGTTGGTGGTTCTTTGTATACTCAGAGCATTCAAAAAGAATTGGGAATTGATTTTGACAGTGCCGAAAGCCTTAAAAAAGGCCAAAATGTTGAGGGAATAACCTTTGACAGCGTTATTCCAATAATTGACCAGACATCTCAGGAACTTATCGGAGAGTTTTTAAAAACCTTTGAGTTTTTTAAAGCAACTTCCCAATTTGCTACCATAGATAGAATTGTTCTTTCAGGCGGTACTGCAAGAATTCACGGTCTTGACAAAATGCTTGAAGACAAATCCGGAGTTAGGGTTGAAATCTTTAATCCTTTTGAAAATGTTCATGTTGACGAAAGTGTTTTTGACCCTGAATTTATAAACGATGTGTCCAGTATGGTATCTATTGCAGTGGGATTATCACTGAGAAAGGAGATGTAAATGATACAGATAAATCTTCTTTCAGGGAAAGAAAATTTAGGAAAAGACTTTGATACCAAGGTTTTTTCCCAAAAAGAATCTGGTGGTGGCGGAGACAGGTCTGAACAATTAATGCAAATTGGTTCTGCTATTGCTTTCTTGTTGGGTCTTGCTATTCTTGTCGTATGGGGATTTATGGCTTACAGCAATATGTCAAGGGCTGAGAAAATTAGAAACCAAAAAATGGCGGAAAAGCGGAAGTATGAAAATTTGATTAAAGAGCAGAAAGCGTTGGAAAAAGACCTTGAAATGCTGAAAAAGAAAACCGATTTGATAAACAGTTTAAAGGCGCAACAGTCTATTCCTGTTAAAATTCTTGAAGAATTGTTTAACAGGTGTCCTGACAGTGTGTGGTTTGAAAGTATTGAGAAAAAGGCAAATACTTTAACAATAAAAGGGCAGGCCAAAAACTCGGAATCTGCCAACAATTATTATCAGTTTCTTGCGCAGTCGCCAATTGTTAAAACCATACAGTACCCAATCTTGAAAAAGGTTGAGAGGGCTAAGATTCCGGGAATTGTTTATTTTGAGTTTAAAATAACATTAAAAGATAAGATGAAAAAGGAGTGAGTTATGGAAAATCTGTCTCCTAAGGCACAGGCTGGGGTTTTATTGGGCTTGCTCGCTGTTTTTTATCTGGTAGGTTATCTTGCTTTTATAAAAGGATGGAATCACAAAACGGAAGTAATAAATAAACAGATTGCAAAACTTGATGCCGAGATAAAAGAAGCGAAAAAACTTACCAAAAACATTGAGCAGTTTAGAGCGAAGAAGAAAGATCTTAAAAGGCAACTTGAAATCTTGAAAGAAATACTTCCTAGCAAGGAAGAAGCAGGGCAGTTGTACAGCAAATTGAATAAAATGGCTCAGGAAAGCGGAGTTGATATTGTGGAAATCAAAGCGGAGAGTAAAAAACCAATGGGTATAACTTACGAGTTGCCTTATAAAATTAAAATGAAGGCTAAATACCATGACGTTGGTTTCTTTTTTGCAAAACTTGCCAATTTTGAAAAAATCATAAACATAACGGAATTTAAGATGGTTAAGGCGAAAAAGCTGAACAAAAAATACTCTGTAAATGTAAATTGTACGGCATCCACTTATATTTATAATGAAGAGGCAGACAATATGGCCTTTGACGACAATAATAAGAGAAGGAGAAGAAGATGAAAAGGGTAGGTTTAATTTTAATAGCCTTGGTATTTGTTTTCTCAGGTTTCTCTCAAACGCCTGAGGGGGAAAAAGGTGATAAAGTAAACCAAGCAAACCAAAATGAAGCGGAAGTTATTTCTCCTTACACATATCAGCCAAAATCCAAGAGAGACCCGTTTATTTCACCCTTTGACCTTGAAATTCTCAGAGGAAGCAAAAGAAAGAAAGTTCCGGGAATAGCCGGAATGTCAATTGATGAAATTGTTTTACAGGGGATTATAAAATCAAAAAGAGGTTATGAGGCGCTTGTTTTGGGAAGCGACAATAAAGTTTATTGGATAAAACCGGGAGACAAACTCTTTGACGGAGAAGTATTGGAAATCGGAATGGGCAAAAAATCTCCCGATGAAATCTCTTCACCTGTTGAGGCTGGGAAAGTATTCGGTTACGTGGTGTTTAGGCAGTATATTAATGATCCTAATTTAATTAAACCTTACAAAGACATTAAAAAATATTTAGATAAATAGGAGGGGTAAATGTTTAAACGAGTTTTTCTGTTACTTTGTGTAATATCGTTAAGCCAGATGGTTTTTGGGTTTTCTATTAAAGGAGTTAACTTTGTAGAAAACAAAAGTGGAACAAAAGTCACCGTTGTGCATGACAGTGATAAGCCCCTCCACTATCAGGTTGTTGCCGATAGCAATAATCTGTTTGTTGTAGAAGTAGAAGGAGGGGTTGAGGTTAAGACAAACATTCCGGTAATAAATACCGAGGAAGTCTCTTCCTTTAACGTAGAGCCGATTGACAATGCGTCAAGGTTTACATTTCTCTTAAAGGACAATGTAAAGGCAAAAGTAATCAATAAAGGGAAATTGCTAAGTTTTGTTTTTTACCCTGTAAAGGCTAAAACAGAGATTAAATCTGTTGATGTGGAAGATGTTCTTGATAACTTGACGGTTGTAAAACTTGCTTGCAATTCAAAGCCTTACTATACGGTTCAGAAAGACGGCAATACCGCAACGATGGTTATTCAAAACGCAGTTCTTCCCAAGGATTTTTCCGAAGTTAAGGGCGTTAAAATTAGTCAAGTTGGGGACGAAGTTGTTGTTAAGGTTAAAAAAGATGTTGAAAATCTTTCCACAAGGGTTAAGTTTACAAATAACGGACTTCTTTTCTATGTGGGAGAACAGGTAAGTGCAGCCGAGGAAACAACGCCTGAGGAAGTAACAGACGGCGAGCCTCAGTATGCTTTCCTTACCAAGACAATTTCCGGCGGTCAGAAAAAATACGTCGGTCAGAAAATAGGATTGATTGATATTAAAGACATAGATATAAAAGACCTTTTAAGGTACATTGCCGATTTTGCTGGATTGAACCTTATAGTTGATTCCTCTGTTGAAGGAACGGCAACTTACAGGTTTAAAGACATTCCTTGGGATCAGGCTCTTGACATAATTTTGAAAGACAAAGGCCTTGGCAGTGAACTTCAAAACGGTGTTTTGAGAGTTGCGACTCTTGAAAAATTCAGAAAAGAGGCTGAGGAAAGAAGGAAACTTAAAGAAGAAAAAGAATTGGCCGTTGACACTCAAACCATTGCAAAATCTTTGTCTTATGCAAAAGCAAAGGATGTTGAGCCTATTTTAAAATCCTTTCTGTCAAAGAGAGGGGATATTATTATTGACGAAAGAACAAACACCGTGATAATTACCGATATTCCCAAGAAAATACCGCCTATTCTTGAAATGATTGATTTGCTTGACAGAGCAAACACTCAGGTATTGATTGAAGCAAGAATTGTGGAAACAAAGAAAGTTTTTGCAAAAGAAATCGGTATTCAGTGGGGATTTACCGGGATTTACGATTCATCTCTCGGAACTCAGACCGGAATGTCATTCCCCAACACAATCAGAGTTGGCGGAACGGTTGACCCTTCTTCCGGAGGAATCGGACCTATCGGTGGATACGCTGTTAATTTACCTGCTATCAACACAACGTCTTCTATCGGTTTAATGCTTGGAAACGTTCTTGGTTCGTTTTCTCTTGACATGGTTCTTTCCGCAATGGAAAACGAAGGTTTGGGAAGAATTCTTTCTAGGCCGCATGTTGTTGCTCAGAACAACAAAACCGCAGTTATTGAAAGTGGTGCAAGAATTCCTATTCAGACAGTTCAGAACAATACAGTTACCGTAAAATACATTAACGCTTCGCTGAAATTGGAAGTAACACCACAAATCACTGCTGAGGGAACGATAATAATGGATTTAAACGTTAAAAAAGAAGAGCCGGATTGGACACATACCGTTCAGGGCAACCCGACAATTATTACCAGAAACGCCAACACTCAGGTTCTTGTAAAAGACGGAGGAACAACCGTAATCGGCGGAATTTTTCAGGTTAACGACCAGAATAGCAACGATTATGTTCCCGGGCTTCACAACATTCCGCTTTTAAGTTGGTTGTTTAGGCATAAATATGAAAGTTCGGAAAACAACGAATTATTAATCTTTATTACTCCGAAAATTGTTAAATAAATTAAATAAAAGGAGAAAGATATGTTAAAGAAATGGTTGGCATTTTTTAGCCTTGTGTTGGGGCTCGGTATTATGGTTGCTTGCAGCGGAGGGGCCGAAGGAGACGCACAAGTCCCTGCAACCTTTAAGGTTGAGAGCATTCTTTCAGAGGGTAATACCAACAATGTTGAAGCAGATATGATTAATAGTCAGGACGGAATAACCTCTGATTACGTTACAGTTACTGTAAGCAATTATTTGAAAAACTCATCTGCTACACCGTCTCACTTTAATGATGTGACAATTTACAAATACAGTGTCCATTTTTCAAGAAGTGACGGAGGAAAGGTTTTTAACGATTTTGAAAAAGCAATTACCGAGACGGTAACTGTAAATAGCACGTCTTCTTTTAGTCTTGAATTGGTAAGGCTTGAAGAAAAAACAACAGGTGTTTTGGCTGGACATATGGCGCCTTATGACATGAATGCAGAAATTACTCTTTACGGTAAAAACGGCTCTGGTCAATATGTTCAGGCAACCGGTACGGTTGGTGTAACAATAGCAAATTACGGAAATGATACGGCAAATTTGGCACCGTCAATTGAACTTTTCAGTGCCGACAAAACCGTTGTTTCCGATGGCGATGATGTTACATTATATTGGTTACTCTCGGGAGATATTTCTGACATTATTATAAATCCCGGAGATATTCATTTGCCTCCCAATGAGGACAACTATCCATACGGTTCCTATACTCTTAGAAATGTCACACCGCCTTTAAAAGTAACATTGCTTGTTGTAAGTCCGTATGGTACTGCCTCCGAGGAATTGGAAATACAATCTGCTGCCAGTGCAGGCGGTACTGTAAATCCTGTAATTAATCTTTTTATGGTAACTCCGGATACTATCACTCCCGGCCAGCAGGCTGTGATTAGTTATGACGTATCCAATGCGGATAACCTTACTTTGTATCCCGGCGGTACTTCTTTAACCGCTCCTTCCGGAGAAGTTACCGTTAGTCCGAGCTATACCACAAAGTATTTCTTGATGGCTAAAAATAGTTCCGGTGGAATAGCTACTGCCGAGACTACTTTAAATGTTTCCAATGTTACCGATGCCGAAATTACAATGTTTGTAGGTACGAGAAATGAAGTTGAGCAGGGTGATGTTATAACCTTGTATTGGACAATTCAGGGAACTTATGACAAGGTTGAATTATTCCCGTGGAATGACCCGAATAACAATCCGAGACCTATTGATGTTACAGGACTTAATTCCATCACCACACCTCCTATTAATGCCGATACAACCTTTGTGCTTTCCGTATATTCCGGAAGCAAGATTGTAAATGCAGTTTTTGAGGTTAAACTTAAAGAGACAACAAATTAATATTTAGGGGTAAATTTGGAAAAGGTTGAAATAGTAAGAAGCGTAGAAAAAAAGATAAAAAACGGCGATTATAAAGAGGCACTTGGTGAAATTACCAAGTGCCTCGAATTATGCCCCAACTTTATTACGGCAAAGGTTTTGAAAGCCGAATGTCTTTTCCATCTTGGAAATTATGAAGAAGCCTTGGCTTTTGCCAATGAGGTTATATTTTCCGCACCGGACAACATAAAGGCGAGAAAAATTGCGGTTGATGCAAATTTGGAATTGGGAAACATAAACGAAGCCAAAAGTCATGTTGATTTTCTTACCTTTCTTTTGCCTGCCAACCATTCTTATCTTGAAGAAATAAAACAGAAAATCAATGAAAAGGAAAATCTTGCTTCGCAAATTTCTACCGGAGAAACTTTTGAGATAGAGAGAAATGAAGTTGTTGAAGAGGAAAAGAAGGAAGAGGTGCGGGAAGATGATGTAACCAAAGTGATAGAGATTAATGAAAACACTGAATTTGATCAGGAAAAAGATAAACAAGAAATAGAGTTGGACAAAGATTTGGAAAAGAGTTTGCAAGATATTGTTTCTTCCAATAAAGTCGTTGTTTCCGATAAGGAAGAAAACGCCGACAATGATAAACCCCCGCTTTCTTTTCATAGCGAGGATACTATTATAGAGGAGTCTGACAGCGGAGATTTTGTTATAAGCGAGAATGAAATTGACGAAATGGAACATGAAATTGAAGTTGAAGAGGAAAAGATAGAATCTGAAATTGAAACGGTAAATAAAGATGAAATTGTAACCGGAGTTTTGCAGGAACAGGTCGCAACCGTAACTTTGCCTGATAAAAAAGAAGAGCCTGAAATTAAAACAAGAACCCTTGCTCTTATTTATGAAAGACAGGGTATGCTTGAAGAGGCTTTGGAAATTTTGGAAAATCTTTATCAGAAAAATCAAAACGAAGAGTTGTTGATTGATATTGATAGGATTAAGGCAAAGTTGAGAGGCGGAGAAAAAAGTGAGTATGTTATGAAAAAAATTGAAAAATTACAAAACTGGTTAGAGAGAATAAAATGGCATTCAAGCGCTTAATTTCAGACCTTGAAATAAAATCAATTCTTGTTTTTGATAGTCAGGCGCTGCTTATTTATGCTTCCGAGCAACTTTACGATTTTACTCATGAGCCTGAAATGCTTGCAGTTGAATTGCTTGATTTTATATCGTCTTTAAAAAGCATTCCTCTTCTTAATCCCGACCGTTACATTATTAAAGTCGGAGATTTGCATTTTTTTGTAAAAAAACACGAGGATTTTTTTGTTGCATTGGTTGTTGAAAAAGGTAAACTTCCCAAAGCGTACTTTGATTTCATTAAAACCTATCACAGAGTTATAAAAACGCTTTTATGAATCAAGCAAAATTTGACTATGAAAAAAGAATTGAAAAATTAAGGGAAAATTTGTCTTTAAAAAAAGACGAAGGAATTTTGCTTTTTAACCCCAAAGATGTTTTTTATTTTACCGGCTTTAAAGGTACAAAATCTTTTTTGCTTATAACAAAAACCGAACTTTTTCTTATAACGGATTTCAGATATTTTGAAAAATTTGAAAAAGAAAACTGCTTCGGGCAACTTTTCAAAATAAAAACAAGTTATTACGATGATGTATCAGGCTTGATTTTTCGCCTAAAACTAAAAAAAATTTTTTTGGACGAAACGAAAACATACTGCGAAGCGTATAATGAACTTTCTTCAAGGCTTCCGACGGTTAATTTTCTTTTTAAGAAAAACATTAGCGAAAATTTAAGAAGTGTAAAAGATAATTCCGAAATTGAAATTTTAAAAGAAGCGGCTTTAAAAACGGTTAAAGTTTTTGATGAAATTCTTTCTTTTCTTGGCGAAGGAATAACTGAGAGAAAACTTGCATTAAAACTTGAAGAAATGCTTAAACTTGAAGGATTTGAAAAAGTTTCTTTTCCCCCGATTGTTCTTTTCGGCTCAAAAACAAGCATGCCTCATGGCGAGCCGGAAAACATAGAGTTAAAAAAAAATCAGCCTGTTTTAATGGATTTTGGCGGAGTTTATAAAGGATATTGTTCGGATTTTACAAGAACGGTTTTTTTCGGGAAACCGGATTCTTCTTTCCAAAATATCTATGCATCGCTTCTTAATTGTCAGAAAAATGTTATAAAAAGTGCGAAAGCCGGCATGAAAGCCTTTCAAATAGACGCTATTGCGAGAGAATGTCTTGATAAAGAAAGTTTGGGGGATTTTTTCAAACACAGTTTGGGACATGGAGTAGGACTTGACATACATGAAAGCCCCATGATTTCCCCTTTCAATGATTTTGTAATTCAAAACGGTATGGTTTTTACCGTTGAGCCGGGAGTTTACTTTGAAAATAGGTTTGGAATTCGCATAGAAGATATGGTTGTTGTAAAGAATGACGCACTTCACGTATTGACTGATTATCCAAAAGAACTTATACTCATTAAGCAGGAATAACGGAGGTGAACTATGTATGACACAAGTGATTTCAGAAACGGTTTAAAAATTGAAATTGACGGCACCCCATTTGAAATTATAGAGTTTTTACACGTAAAGCCGGGAAAAGGCGGTGCTTTTGTAAGAACAAAGTTGAAAAATCTGCAAACGGGAGCGGTTTTGAATAAAACCTTTCGTTCGGGAGAAAAAGTTGGCAAGCCTGACCTTGTTGACAGACACATGCAGTATTTGTACTCTCAGGGAGACGAACTTATTTTTATGGATATGGAAACTTACGAGCAATTTTCAATCCCTTTTGAAAAAATTGAAGACAAAGCGAAATTTTTGAAAGAAAACATGGAAGTTGACGTTCTTTATTATAAAAACGAGCCGATATCAATTGATTTGCCCACTTTTGTTGAACTTGAAGTAAAAGAAACAGAGCCGGGGTTTAAGGGAGATACTGCTACCGGAGGCACAAAACCTGCAATTTTGGAAACCGGGGCAAAAATTAACGTTCCCCTCTTTATTAATGTGGGAGATAGGCTTAAAATAGATACAAGGACAGGCCAGTACGTTGAGAGGGTGAAATAATGGATATAAAAGAAATTAAAGAATTGATTGAGGCTTTTTCAAAAAGCGGGCTTACAAAACTTGAAATTGAACAGGGTGAGTTTAGTCTTAAACTAAAAAAGGAAACTCAGGAGATTAAAGTTGTTCAGGCAAATCATTCGGAGGCACCTCCCGTTGTGGTTTCCAAGCAAACGGAAGACAAACCTGTGCGTGAGCCTGAACAGGAAGAAGACGGACTTATTTACGTTACTTCCCCAATTATCGGAACGTTTTACAGGGCGCCGAGCCCCGATTCCGACCCCTTTGTTGAGGTTGGCACAAGGGTGAAAAAGGGAGATGTCCTTTGTATTGTTGAGGCAATGAAAATTATGAACGAAATAGAAAGCGAGCATAACGGGGTAATAGTAAAGATTTTCCCCAAAAACGGAGAGTCTGTTGAATTCGGTCAGAAACTTTTTGCAATTAAACCCGAGTAAAAAGGAAATTTTATGTTTAACAAAATTCTTATTGCCAATAGAGGTGAGATTGCTTTAAGAATAATAAATGCTTGCAGAGAGTTGGGAATAAAAACTGTTGCCGTTTATTCTGAGGCTGACAAAAACTCTCTTCCTGTAAAATTTGCGGACGAATGTATCTGCATAGGTCCTTCTCAAAGCAATAAAAGTTATCTGCACATTCCTTCAATAATTGCCGCTGCCGAAATAACGGGAGCGGACGCTGTGCATCCCGGTTACGGTTTTCTTGCTGAAAACGCTAACTTTGCGGAAGTATGCAAAAGTTGCGGATTAACTTTTATCGGACCCGAGCCAGAGCATATCAGGCTTATGGGAGATAAGGCTGTTGCAAGAAAAACCGTTATGAAGAAAAACGTTCCTGTTGTGCCGGGAAGCAAAGGCGGAGTATCGGACATTGACGAAATGAAGTCTTTGGCATCCGAAATAGGTTATCCCGTGATTTTAAAGGCTTCTGCCGGCGGAGGCGGAAAGGGAATGAGAGTTGTTTGGAATGAAGACGAGTTGTTAAGCCAATTTGAAACCGCAAGGACAGAGGCTTTGTCCGCTTTCGGAAACGACGAAATTTACATGGAAAAATATATTGTAAATCCAAGACATATAGAAATTCAGATAGTTGCCGACAAATACGGCAATGTTGTTTATCTTGGGGAGAGGGAATGCTCAATACAAAGAAATCATCAGAAAATAATTGAAGAAGCGCCTTCCGTTGCATTAACGGATGAATTGAGAAAAGCAATGGGGCAGGCGGCAAAAAAAGTTGCGTCTGCAATCGGTTATTTAGGTGTGGGGACTGTTGAATTTCTTCTTGATTCCGACGGGAATTTTTACTTTATGGAAATGAATACGAGAATTCAGGTTGAGCATACGGTTACCGAGGAAGTTACCGGAATAGATTTGCTAAAACTTCAAATTTTGCTTGCAAACGGAGAAGAACTTAATTTAAAACAAAGGGATATTAAAATAAGCGGCCATGCGATTGAATGCAGGGTAAATGCCGAAGACCCGAAGACTTTTATGCCTTCTCCCGGTAAAATTGAGGCATTCCATCCTCCCGGAGGCCCGGGGATAAGGATTGATACTGCGGCTTATGCAGGCTATGTGGTACCGCCTTTTTACGATTCCATGATTGCAAAGGTTATTGCATACGGGAAAGATAGAAAAGAGGCTATTTCAAGAATGAAAAGAGCGTTGGAAATGTTTCTGATTGAGGGAATAAAGACAAACATTCCCCTTCACCTTGCCATTTTAGAGGATAAAAGGTTTTTGGAAGGAGATATTAACACCCATTTTATGGAAGATTTTTTTAAGAGAAATGAGATACTTAGTTCTTAGTGACATTCATTCAAACATTGATGCCTTTAACTCTGTTTTGTCTTTCTTTAAAAGAAAGAAATATAACAGAATTCTGTTTTTGGGAGACCTTGTAGGTTACGGCGGGGCGCCAAATCAAGTTGTGGATACTTTTCGCTCTTTGAAAGGCACGGTGTATGTCAGAGGTAATCATGATAAAGTATGCTCTGGCCTTGAAAAGGGCAATCATTTTAATGACAAGGCGAAAGCGGCCGCAGTATGGACGTTAAAAAAACTTACTTCAAGAAACCTGAGTTTTTTAAAGAAAATGCCCCAAGGTCCGTTGAAGGTTAACGAAAATATTGTAATTGCCCATGGTTCGCCTATTAATGAAGATTTTTACGTTTTTTCGGATTTTGATGCATATCAGATTTTTATGGAAAGCAAAAATTTTATAACTTTTATCGGACACACTCATATTCCTATACTTTATGAATTTAACGGCGAGGATGTTAAGACAACATTGCTTTTGGACAGAATGATTATTAAACTTGACAAAAACAAAAGGTATATTGTAAATCCCGGTTCGGTAGGTCAGCCGAGGGACAGAGACCCACGCTCATCCGCCATAATCTATGACGATAAATTGCAGAAGATTTATACTTATAGAGTTAATTACAACATTAACAGGGCTTTTGAAAGAATAGTAAAAGAAGGGCTTCCTATTCATCTTGCTATAAGGTTAGGTTATGGAGTTTAAGCAAAAAGGCGGATTTACCGTTATTGAATTAATGGTCGTTATGACCATAATACTTCTTCTTGCCTCTGTTGCAGTAAAGATTAACAAAAAGGCTATAATAAAAGCCAAAGAATCCGTTTTAAAGGAAAACCTCTTTCAAATGAGACAGGCTATTGAGCAGTATTACGCCGATAAGGGACATTACCCCGACAGTCTTGAAACGCTTGTGGACGACGGATATTTAAGGGAAATTCCAAAAGACCCGTTTACAAAATCTTCGGATACTTGGCAGGTTGAATATGAAAACCCGGACGATGTGGGGGAAGATTATGAGCCGGGTATAATTGATGTAAAAAGCGGATATTCCGGCAAAGCGCTTGACGGGACAAACTATGACGAGTGGTAAGGAAAAGGGCTATATTTTAACGGCTACAATTGTGATGGTTGTAATTCTCTCTATCTCAATGGCTTTGATTGCGGAAAAGTGGACAAACGTTGTGAAAAGAGAAAAAGAGAATGAACTTCTGTTTAGAGGCCGTCAGTATGCACAGGCTATTAGAAAATTTTATTTGGTTCACAAAAGATACCCTTTTAAACTTAAAGAATTGGTTGAGACGTATCCCAGATGTATCAGAAAACTTTACAAAGAGCCTTTTTCCAAAGACGGAAAATGGAAATTGGTATATCTCTCAGACCTTGCAAGCGGAAAAATATACAAGGATAAAAACAGAAATTCATCCGGGTCGGGTAAAAGACCGAATCCTTCGCCGATTAACAGAATAACCCCTCAATCCGAGGAAAAAATACTTGTAAGCGGACAAATTGTAGGCGTTTACTCTCCCTGCAAAGACAGACCTTACAAAGATTTTATGAAGGGGGATACTTATTCGGAT
>JAMOUY010000009.1 GCA_027067895.1 Acidobacteriota bacterium | reverse complement strand
ACAGCCTGGGAATAGGGCCCTATGGCTGCAGGTGCCTTATCGGTAAAAACAAAATCCATTCTATCCCTCCTTTTTTGATATTGTTAATCTAACTTTTTTTCCAAAAAAATAATGGTGGGTAAAATTTCCAAACCCTATTTTTGTCAATTCGTTTTCCCAATTGTGGGTTATAAACTCTGAAGCAAGGTCGCATTCAAAATAAAACCCGATTTTTGTTATGAGAGAGGCCTTTTTCAAATCAATCTCATCGTTGTAATCTATCAAACAATAATACCCATTCGGCTTTAAAATTCTATAAAACTCGTTTATCATAAAAAGCCTTTCTTTGTGCTCAAACCCGTGGACAACGAAGCAGGTAAAAACAAGGTCAAAAGAATTGTCTTTAAACGGCAGAGGTTTTTTCAAACTTGCCTTTAAGGGAAAAAGTTGGGGATTTTTTTCAGCCTTTTTTGACAAACTTTCCAGAAACTCTCTTCCAATATCAAGACAAATTATTTTTGAATTCCTTATTCTCTTTGACATCAACTCGGAATTTCGCCCGCTTCCGGCCCCTGCGTCAAGAATTACAGAGTTGTCTTTCAAAGGAAGAAGATTAATTGCAGATTTTATAAAATGCGGATAGTATCCAAGCGTTATCAAATTCATTAAAAAATCGTAATGTTTTGCCTCAAAGCCTTTTACTTCAATCTTTGTCCTTGCCACACTCTCTCCCGATAAAAAAAGGGGGACTATATCCCCCTTTTTACCATTTTTAAGCATTAAAAACAAGTATTAGTTAAGCCCGCACCTCTTTTTCAGGTCTCTTTCATAGTTTTTGTTTATTTTAGCCTTTTTCTCTTTTGCAAGTTTGTAATATTTAACAGCGTTAACGCAATCTCCGGTTATAAAATAAGCAACCGAAAGATTTGTATAAGCGTCTTTCAAATTTGGGTCTTGATTTATAGCCGCGGTATACTGTTCAATTGCTTCTTTATAATCTCTTAAAGCCATCAAAGTATTGGCATATTTAAATCTGAAAAAAGCACTATACTGCATATTTTTGTCTTTTTCATATTCTTTTTTCATATTTTTGTACTTGTTTTCAAAATCATTTTTCTTTGCTTCATACTGTGTAGCATTAATTCCAACATACTGCATATCATGCTTATCCAACTCAATTTGCAATTGTTTAGCCTTTCTTTCAAACTCTTTCATGTAATCAAGTTTCATTTTTAAAAAATTTTCTTTAAATTCGGCAAACTCTTTCAAACTTTTTTCAAAATACTCTTTTGACTTTTTAAAATCTCTCTTCTGATAATAAATAATTCCAAGGTAAGCATAAGCGGCATAAGCATGCTTCCACGCCTTAATAGCTTCTTTAAACTCTTTTTCCGCCTTAGAGATTTTATTTTTGCTCAAATACTCTTTACCCTTCTCAATATGCTTGGTTGATACAGCCATTGTCTTGTTATACATCTGAGAAGCGGTCTGGGGAAAAACGAGGTTAAACGCAAATACAAACATTAAAACAACAAAAAATTTTTTCATAAATCCTCCTGAAAAATTTCTAAAAATTAAAATCATTTTTTACAAAAACAATTATACCCATTTCAACACGCCAAACAAAACATATTCAATCTCTCTTTACTCCGCTATACTTTAAAATAGTCACCTTTTCAAGGGTAATCATACCGCCTCGGACAACCTCTTCAAGAAAGGGCAACAGTTTGTTTATCTTTTCCTCGGTATCAACAATTTCAATTACAACAGGCAAATCCTCCGACAAAACAAGGAATTTTGAAGTATGAATCCTGCTTGACTTACCGAAACCCATAGCCCCTTTTAAAACCGTAGCCCCGGCAAGGTTTAACTCCCTTGCCCTCATAACGATTTCCTCGTATAAAGGCCTTCCGTTTTCACACCTGTCGTCTTCACCTATAAAAATTCTTAAAAGCAATCCTTTTTCCGGCAACATAATTAACCCCTTATAATTTGTTTAGCAAGAAATATGCCTAAAAAAATACACACAAGCCCAAGAAACACGCTTAAAACTATGTTCAACACGGCAAACTTAATCTCCCCTTCCTTTAAAAGGTTTGCCGTTTCAAAGGAAAAGGTCGAAAAAGTGGTAAAAGCCCCTAAAAACCCGGTAAATACAAGAGTTTTTATCTCTCTTGAAACAATCATTCTCTCGCTTAACTGCCACAAAAAACCGAATAAAAAACTTCCCAGAATATTTACCGCCATTGTGCCGTAGGGAAAGGTGGGAAAGAAAAAAGAGTAAACAAACCGCGAAACCGTATCCCTCATAATCGCACCTAAACCGCCTCCGAAAAATATAGCAAGGTATTTCATCTATTTTCTCCTGTCTGTTTTTTCCAGTTTTTATACGGATTAAGGACAAGCGAATAATTGTAATACCTCTCGTCCTCGCTTATATCCTCTCCAAGCCACAAGGGTTTTTCAAACGGCTGTTTTTCGCTTTCCAGTTCAATCTCCGCAATTACAAGCCCTTTGTTTTCCCCCTCAAAAACGTCAATCTCCCACAAAAAGTTTCCCTTTCTCGCAAAATACCTTTTCTTGACAATCAAAGGCTTTATGCAGATTTTTTCAAGCATTTCTTTTGCGTCTCCAACACTTATTTCATACTCGTATTCAAGCCTTGAAATACTTCCCGTTTTACCTTTTACGGTAAAGTATGCCTTTTTGTTGTCAACAAGCCTAACTCTGCTTACCGATTTTTCCCCTATGTGGACATAGCCCTGCAAAATACCGACAAAATTTTTTCCCTTTAAAACGGAAGTATCCTTTACCAAAAATCTTCTCTCAATCTCCACACCCATAAAACACACCTCCAAAGTATTTTATCACCTCTGTTTTTAAAATCCATTTTCGGTTATAATTTACCTTATGAAAGAGACCAACGAGATTATAGATTTTTTAAAAAAACACAAATACCTTGCCCACTATCACCTTGTTGAAAAACAAGAAGGGAATTACAGGGAAATACCCGAGGATTTGTCCGAAAAAATCAAAATAGGACTGAAAAATTTCGGAATTGAAAAACTTTACTCCCATCAGTACCAAACCTATAATGCCGTAAAAAAGGGGGAAAATGTTGTAATTACAACCCCCACGGCATCGGGAAAATCATTATGCTACAATCTTCCCGTTTTGAACGCAATAGAAAAAAATTCTTCAACAAAGTGTTTTTATTTCTTTCCGACAAAGGCTCTGTCAAGAGACCAATCAAAATCTGTAATTGAACTGGCTGAAAAATCCGAAATTCCTCTCCGTTGCGAAGTGTATGACGGGGATACGCCGTCAGACATAAGGGAAGGAATAAGAAAAAACGCCCAGATTATAATTACAAATCCCGATATGCTCCACCAGGCAATTCTCCCCCACCACCCCATGTGGAGAAGGGTTTTGGAAAATTTGAAATTCATAGTAATTGACGAAGTGCATATTTACACCGGGGTATTCGGCTCACACTTTGCCAACGTTTTGAGAAGGTTGAAAAGAATATGCGGGTTTTACGGTTCAAATCCGCAATTTATATGCTGCTCGGCAACAATAGCAAACCCACTTGAACTTGCACAAAACCTTGTTGAGGAAAAATTTACCCTCATTGACAAAAACGGCGCACCCTCTTCAAGAAAGCATTTCTTTTTCATAAACCCGCCCATAGTAAACAGGGAATTGGGAATCAGAAAAAGTTATGTTGACATAACAGTGCTGATGGCAAGGGAATTTATTGAAAGAGAAATCCCCACAATAACCTTTGCAAGGACAAGGCTCTCGGTTGAAGTAATCACAAAGTATTTGAAAGACAGGACAAATCACTTGAAAAAGCACAAAATCGCCGCTTACAGAGGGGGATACCTTCCAAAATTAAGGCGGGAAATTGAAAGAAAAATGAAGGAAAAAGAGATAAGCCTCATTGTCTCAACAAATGCGCTTGAACTTGGAATTGACATAGGGGAATTGCAGGGTTGCATTATAGCGGGATACCCGGGAACAATATCTTCAACCCTTCAACAGGCGGGAAGGGCGGGAAGAAAGAAGGATGACTCAATCGCCGTTTTAATAGGCTCAAACTTTGCGGTTGACCAATTTATAATGTCAAACCCCGACTATATTTTCAAATCATCCCCCGAGCATGCGCGAATAAATCCCGACAATCCCGACATTCTTTTTAATCACCTGTGCTGCGCGGTTTACG
>JAMOUY010000008.1 GCA_027067895.1 Acidobacteriota bacterium | reverse complement strand
TCCGAATATTATCCAATTAGGTTCAAGACCGAACACAGAAGCGACTTTTTCCCTTAAATAGTAGGCTCCGCCGTCGGGGTAATAGTGTATGTTTTCAATTTTTTCCCTTAAAATTTCCGCAACTTCTTTCGGCGCGCCCAAGGGGTTTTCGTTTGAGGCAAGTTTTACAATTTCATTCGGGTCAAGCCCGTATTCCCTCGCAACCGTTTCAACGGGTTTTCCCGGCACATAGGGGGCAAGCGAAGAGATAAAATCGGGCTGTTTAACCGTCATTTTTTCTTCTCCTTTGAAGCAAGACTTTTCAATTCCTCAACCTCTTGCAAAGTTAACCTTCTGTATTTTCCCGGTTCAAGGTTTCCTATTTCAAGGTTTCCAACCTTTATTCTCTTCAATTTAACAACGGGATGCCCAACTTTTTCAAACATTCGCCTTATCTGATTTTTCTTTCCTTCGGTTAAAACAACTTTTAGCCAAGCATTGTTTTTGTGTCCCAAAAGGGTAATGCTTTCCGCCTTCAACTTTCTGTCTTCAACAATTACCCCTTCAAGAAGCCTGTTTATAGCCTTTTTGTCGGGAATTCCCCTTACCTTCACAAGATAGGTTTTCTCAACCTTTATTTTCGGGTTTGTTATAAGGTTTGCAAATTCTCCGTCGTTTGTAATCAAAAGCAGGCCTTCGGTGTTTATGTCAAGCCTTCCCACAGGAAAAAGCGCTTTTTTTTCTTCTCGTTGAAGCAAATCCATAACAGTCGGCCTGTGTTTGTCGTCGCTTTTTGTGGTAACGTATCCAAGTGGCTTGTTGAGAAGTATGTAAACCTTTTTTTTCAAAGGCTTGATTATTTCTCCGTCAACCTTTACCGTATCTTTATACGGGTCTGCCTTGTCTCCCAACTTTGCAACCTTCCCGTTTACAAAAACCCTTCCCTCTTTAATCAATTCCTCGGCTTTTCTCCTTGAAGCAATTCCCGCCTTTGCAATAATTTTTTGAAGCCTCTCCTTCATTCCTCTACCCCTAATTCCTTCAAATCGGGTAAATCGTCAAGAGAGTTTAAACCGAATGTTTCAAGGAAAAACCTTGTGGTTTTGTAAAGAGACGGTTTGCCGACAACATCTTTTTTGCCCGCAATCTTTATAAGGTTTTTTTCAAGAAGGTTTCTCAAAATCTGCGAAACAGACTGCACTCCCCTTAATGCGGCAATCTCCTGCGCGGTAATAGGCTGTCTGTAAGCGATTATGGCAAGCGTTTCAAGAGAAGCCCTTGAAAACGAATGCTTGCTTTCCCTTTTGTGAAAATCCGCAACAAATCTGTAAACATTGGGGCTTGTTAAAAACTGATAACCGCCGGCAATTGCGACAAGGTTTACTCCCCTGTCTTTATAATCTTCGGCAAGCAAATCCATTGCCTCTTTAACCAAAGATTTCTCAACATCCAAAAAAGACGCCAATTCCTTTACCGTAAGAGGGGTATCGGAAGAAAACAAAATTGCCTCTACTGTTTTTTTCAGTGTTTCCTTATTCATATCTTGAAATTATCCTGTCCCTTTCCTTGTATGAGTATTTTTTCCCTTTAAGAAGAATTATTTCCGCAAAGTGGGACGTTTGCACTCCTTTTAAAATGTTTTCCTTAATCAATTCCAAAACGGAAGAGAAAGAGTAAACAACGTATGATTTGTCCTTCCCCTTGACTATTTCGTAAAACCTTGCCTTTTTTCTTCTTCTGAAAAAATCGTAAATTGCGGAAACAACCTGTTTCATTGTGTATTTTGATTTTTTAATTATGTCGGGTTCAAGCGCTTTGAGTCTTCTCAAAACCCCGGCATAAAGATTTGCAAGAATAAACGCTCCGTTTTCAGCAACAACAAGAGGCCTTTCCTTTGAGACAAAGTCTTCCTTAAATCCCCTTTCAAACATTTTCTGCCTTGCATTCAATTTTTCCGCAAGAATTTTTGCCTGCGCGGTAATCTTTTCGTATTCTTCAAGTTTGAAAATCAACTCTTCCTTCATCTCCTCAAAGGCTTCTTTTTCCCTCGGGATAAGGGATTTTGCCTTCATAAGCATCAAGGTTGAGGCCATAACAAAGTAATCGCCGGCTATGTCAAGGTTCATCTCCTGCATTTTCTTCAAAACACGGGAATATTTGTCTGTAATTTCCGAAATTGAAATCTCGGATATTTCAAGTTTGTGCTTTCTTATCAACTGCAACAAAAGGTCAAGCGGGCCTGTAAAGTTTTGAATTTCAATTTCAAAGTTTGCAAAATCTTCCATTATTTCCTCTTTAAGTTCATTGCCTCCCTGACTTCGTCCATTGTTTTTGAGGCAACCTCTCTCGCCTTCTTCGCCCCTTCGTCAAGCACAGAATCAAGAAACTTTTTGTTTTGCTTCAATTCCCTCAACTTTTCTCCGACAGGGGCAACCTTTTCTATCAAATATTTTGAAAGAATTTTTTTGCATTGAAAACATCCTATTCCGGCAGTCCTGCAACCTTCGGCGCATTCGTTCTGCACACTTTCAGGCGAAAATATTTTATGCAATGCAAAAACAGGGCATTCTTCCGGCACTCCCGGGTCTGTCTTTCTAACCCTTCTGGTATCGGTTTTCATAACCCTCAACTTTTCCCAAATTTCCTCGGGCGTATCCTCTATCAAAATTGCATTGTTATAACTTTTGCTCATCTTTCTTCCGTCAAGCCCCGGCACCCTTTTGGCCTGAGTAATCTTTGCCTCGGGCTCGGGAAAAATCTCCGTATTAAACAAATGGTGAAACCTTCTTACAATCTCCCTTGCAAGTTCAAGGTGATAGAGTTGGTCTTCCCCGACAGGCACATAGTTTGCCTTGTAGATTATTATGTCCGCAGTCTGCAAAACGGGATAGCCCAAAAATCCGTAATTGGACAAATCCTTATCCTTCAACTGCTTTTTCTTTTCCTTATAAGTCGGCACCCTTTCAAGCCAGCCCAGCGGGGTAATCATTGAGAGAAGAAGGTGAAGTTCCGCATGCTCCTTTACGTCTGACTGAACAAAAACAACCGATTTTTCAGGGTCAACCCCTGCGGCTATAAATCCCGCGGCAACGTCGTAAATATGCTCCTGAATTGCCGAAGTGTTTGAATACATTGAGGTTAAAGCATGCCAATCAACAACGCAGTAAAAACACTCGTTTCCCTCGTTTTGCAAATTAACGTAATTTTCAAGCGCTCCAACCAAATGCCCGATATGAAGTTTTCCCGTAGGCTGAGTTCCGCTTAACACTCTTTTTCCACTCATAGTTTCTCCCGTAAGTTTATGAAATTACTCGTATTAAAATCAAATACAAAGGCCTGAAAATTATGTCAAACACATTGAAGTAAATCAAAGCCATTAAAATTATAAAACCGTAAGGCGCAACTTTTGCCACATAGTTTTCGTAATTTCTAAGCCCGATAAATTTAGCAAGCACTCCCGACCCGTCCAAAGGGGGAATCGGTATAAGGTTAAACACGGCAAGAATAAGGTTTATTGCCGCAAGATAAAACAAAAACAACCTTAAAGGCTCAAAAGACGCCAATGCAGGCACCAAAACAACTATTTTGTAAAGAATTATCGCAATAATCATTAGAACAAGGTTGGAAAACGGCCCCGCAAACGAAACAAGGGATATTCCGGTTTCCCTGTCTTTAAAATTCAAGGGATTTATCGGCACCGGTTTTGCCCAGCCGAAAATTGGAAGCGACGAAGGGAAAAATATCATAAACAACGGAATTACAACCGTGCCGATAGGGTCTATGTGGGCAATGGGGTTTAAAGATATTCTTCCCAGATTTTTAGCCGTATCGTCTCCCATAAGATGGGCGGAATAGGCGTGCGCCGATTCGTGAACGGTTAAAGAAAAAAGCAAAGCGATATACTGCATTAGCCCCAAGGCTATCTTTGTGCCTAAACCTGTATCCAAAATTACCTCCGTTTTTTAAGCAGTTTGCCATAATAAAACAACACTTATCCGTTATATTTTACCAGAAAAAACTTTCTCTCTCCATTGATTTAAGAAAAGAGCGTATCCGAAAAATTCACTTGACTATTTTTTTTTAAAGCATACCATTACAGCAAAAGCCGGATAACTAAGAAAAATAAAAACCGGTAAGAGTAAGAGGATACGGAGGAAAAAATGAAACCTTTAAAAATCAGAGATATTATCGCCGATATTCCAATCATTCAGGGGGGAATGAGTGTCGGTATATCCTTATCC
>JAMOUY010000007.1 GCA_027067895.1 Acidobacteriota bacterium | reverse complement strand
CGAAAAACGTTTTTCCCGTTGATGGGGATTTTGTTTTTGAAAAAAAGGAAGTAAGCGTATTTTCCCTTTTCGGAAGCAAAAGGGTTTACATTGTCAAAACGGATTTGATGCGGGGAAAATTCAAAAACTATTCTTTTTCACTTTCCCACAAAAGAAGGCATCTTTTCCCGTTGTTTTTAAACGGGGATTTTTTTATCGTTGCCCAATGCAAAGACGGAAAAGTGTATTTGCTTGATTTAAAAAGAGATAAATCAGGAAGGCTGAAAAAAAGATTTTATTACGATTATACCTTTTTAAAAGGAAACGGAAGCGGGGTTTTTTACAATGAAGAAAACGGCAATTATTCTGTTGTTTCTTTTAAGTTTTCTTGGCTTGACTAAGCCTGTTAAGGTTGGCGCTTTTTATTTTAAAGGACAGACATACTTTATTGAAAAGCATGACTACGGTTTTAATATTGTTTTGCGCGGAAAAAACGTTTTGTCTCTGAAAACCTTGAATTGCTATTCTTCAACCGGGGAAAATGAGGTTGCTTTTGTTACCGATGACAAAGAAATAATTTGGTCTGGCGAAAAAAAATTTTCTTTTTGCATAGATTTAAACCCTGTTTTAAAGTTTGATAAGCCTGTTTTTTATCCTCTGTTTTTTGAAAACGGCAGGTTTGTGTTTGTCGGAAACAAAGTCCCGTTTGTTTTTGACGTCAGGACAGAGAAAAAACACTATCTTCCTTCTCTTTTTTACAAAAATGAAAAAGACTTGACTCTTGTTTTTCCTGCTGACATTGTTTTTTACAAAGATTTTTTTGTTTACTATGCCGACAAAAGCATAATTTCTTACTCGCTTGAAAAAAAACGCGTTAATTTTTTCAAAAAAATGAGGTTTAATTTTCTAACCTATTCGCAGAAACGAGAAAACAGCGTTTTCTTTCTTTTTGATTACAGAATTCCCGTAAATGTTTTTCCTTGCGGGAAAGAAGTAAAAATAGGCAAAAAGCAGGAAAAACAGGGGATAAAGTTTGAAGGAAGAATAGGAAAATTTGAAAAATCCATTGTTTTTGCGGAAATTTCCAACTCCGGCTTTTCCGAGGATTTGAAAATAAAGGTTAAGGTTTTTAACAGAGGCGAAAAACTATTTGAGAAAACAATCAAATTTACGGTTAAACTAAATTCGCTGAAAAAACTTTCTTCATTTGTTTTTTATCAGGTGGAAAAGGCGGTTTTTATAGATTTGCCTGAGAAATCCCTTGTTCTCTGTGTTGACGAAAAAGGCGAAATAACGCTTAAAACAGTTGGGAAAGGCGGATTGTATTCAATAGTTAACGGAAGGTTGATGTTTTTTTAAAGAAGCCAGTCGTCAAGTTTTTCCGATGTTGTTTCCGAAAGGTATGAAAGGAAAAGCCTTACAACCTCTTCCCTGTCTTTTTTCGTTTTGATTGATTGAGGGTAGATTTTAAAATCCCTTGCAAACGACAATACTTCTTTGAATCCTTCTTCGTTGTTGAGGTTTATGCCTTCGTTCTTTCCGCGCCTTACAACCCTTTCAAATACGGGGGACAAGGCGACTTGAAGAGAGTGGCTGTTTACGGGAATGTCAAATCTGTCGTAAAATGCGTTTAAATAATTTTCAAAAATTTTTTTCGGTTTTTTTGCCCTTTCAAGCACTCCGCCCAAATCAACAAAGGGAAGAATAAGTTTTACAAGTTGTTCAAGGGAAATAACACCTTTTTCTGTTTTTGAAACCTTAACCTTTTTGTAAAGAGGCGATTTTTTGCTCTCGGCAAGTTTCAACGCCGTGTCTGTCGCAATTTTTTCAGCCTGCTTTGTGTCCCCTATGTAATGCCTTATGTCAAGAAGAAGGGATTTGCTTAAAGGCTTTTGCGTTGTGTTTATTACCGTGAAAAGGTGCGCCGCTGTTTTTAAGTCAAGGTTTAAAAAACCCACTGCGGGAATTTCAAAGTCTATGTCTTCCGAAAAATTAAAAGCCATAAGCCTGTGTTGTCCGTCAAGAATGTAGGCGCATTTTTCGTCGGGAATTTCCAAAAAACCGCATTCTGCATTTTTTGTTTTTTCCGGAATAAATTTTACCTTTTCGTTGAAGTTTACAATAATGTTATTGGGGATTGCCGCATCTTTGTTCAAAAGGTAAACCGCTATCTCTTTCAGTCTCTTTTTATCCAAAATTCTCTGCAAAGCGGTTTTGTTTTCGCTTGTCCTCGGCTCAATTATGGTGATTTTCAGCAAATCCGACGCCTTGATTTTAAAAAGAAAAAGCGGAAGGTCTTTTTGTTTCAAAGAAATTGCAAATACTCTCATCTTTCTATTCCGTCCCTTGCTTCAATTCCCTTTTGGTAGTAATGCTTAACCTCTCTGATTTCCGAAACCAAATCGGCTATCTCAATCAATACTTTCGGCGCATACCTTCCCGTTAGCACTATTTCAACCCCTTTCGGTTTTTCTTTAATCAATTTTACAACATCTTCGGTTTTTATTAACCTGAAATAAATCGCAACGTTTATTTCGTCAAGGACAACTATGTGGTAATTGCCTGAAAAAATCGCTTTTCTGCACTCTTCAAACCCTTTTTCGGCAAGTTTTATATCTTCTTCGGTTATGTCGTGGACAAAGGTTTTTTTGCCGAATTGTCTTATTTTAACAAGCCCGTTTGTAAATTCCTCTATTTTTAATTCCCCGTATTCAACCCCTTTCAAAAACTGCCCGATAAAGGTTTTGTATCCCCTTCCCGCAGCCCTGACGGCAAGCCCGAGTGCCGCTGTTGTTTTCCCCTTTCCGTTTCCTGTATAAACGTGCACGTATCCGAAATCCATATTCACCCCGATTGAGTTAAAACTTCTTGTTTCATTTTACACCATACAATGCTTTGGAAAAGTTTTTATTGTAAAATTAAGGCATGAATGCAATGAAGGTAAACGATAAAAACGTAGTTGATTTGTCCGATTACGGAAGGCAGATTGCGGTTTTTATCGCAAAACCCCTTGCCTATGCAGGCGTAAAAGCATGGCAGATAACCATCGTTCATTTCTTTGTTATGCTTTGGTGTTGTTATCTCGTTTATCAAAATACGGTTTCTTCCCTTGTCCTTGCGGCAATTCTTCTTGAAGCAAAAAATATACTTGACGCGGTTGACGGTTCAATTGCAAGAATTCAAAAAAGGCCGAGCAAAGCGGGAAGGTTTCTTGACAGCAACCTTGATTTTTTAGGCCATTTTTTTCTCTTTGCCGCAATTAGGGACGCATCTTTGGTTTTGAAACTTTTGGGATTTTTCTCTTTTGTCTTTCAAGGCTCGGTTTTCAACTATTACTTTGTTTTGTTTCGCCATTACGATGGCGGGGATACCACAAGCAAAATCAAGGAAAATTGGGAAAACGAATACGAGTATGACAATCCCTTTGTCGTTAAAATTCTTTTTCTTTTTTACCTTCTCTTTTACAAATGGCAGGACGATATCGTTGATTTTATTGAGCAAAAAATTTTAAAATGCGGAAGAAACAAACCGGATAGAATATTCCTTGCTTATGTGTCAATTTTCGGCCCCGGCTTTCAATACCTCTTTGTTATGCTTTTTTTTGTTGCGGGAAAGCCCTCTTTAATTCCCTTGTTTTTTATTTTGCCGTATAATGGATTATTGCTGCTTGCCTTTTGGTTAAGGGCGAAGTGCAAAAAAGAGGTTGGAAAATGAAAAACGTTGTTTTGACAAGGCGATTTTACTTTTGCGCCGCGCACAATTACCGTGTTAAAGAGTGGAGTGATGAGAAAAACAGGGAAGTTTTCGGCATTCACGCAAACCCTTCGGGGCACGGACACAACTTTGTCTTGGACGTTTCGGTTAAGGGCGAGATAAACCCCGTAACAGGAATGATTGTAAACCTTACCGATTTGAAAAGGATTATTACCCCAATTGTTGAGGAATTTGACCACACATTTTTAAACAAAGACCTTCCCTATTTTGAGAAAACTCAACCGACGGTGGAAAATCTTGCTGTTTTGTTTTGGGAATTGATTGAGCCGAAACTTCCCGACGGGGTTTTTTTGCACAGAATAAAACTTAAAGCAACGGAAAGGGTTTTTGCTGAGTATTACGGAGACAATGAAGGTGTTTTCTGCAAAAAATACAGATTTTCGGCTGGACACAGGCTTTTTTCGGAAAAATTAAGCGAAGATGACAACAAAAAGACATACGGCAAGTGCAACAATTTCCACGGCCATGGCCACAATTACTATTTGAAAGTGTGCTATAAA
>JAMOUY010000006.1 GCA_027067895.1 Acidobacteriota bacterium | reverse complement strand
TTTTTTTGTTGTTGTTTTTTTTAAAACCGATGCTTTTTCTTTTTGATTTTTTCTTGTTTTGGTTTTTTTTAGATATAATCAAAAATGGAATAAAAATTGGGAGTTTGTTATGGGAGCAAAGGAGTTCATAGTTGATTTGATGCCGTCCCCTCTCGTTAAGGTTTTTGCAAAACCTTATGTCGCGGGACAGGGAATAGATAGCGGAATAAATACTGCGAAAAAACTTTGGGATGAAAAGCACCTTCATTCAACCATAGATTTGTTGGGCGAGGAAATAGACGAAAAAGAGGAAATTGAAAGAAATGTTCAAATTTATATGGATTTGCTTGATAAATTGGGAAAGCAGGAATTTGCAACGGTTTCGTTAAAGCCCACTCAGTTGGGGGTTTACAGAGATAAGGAAGGTGTTATTCACGGCGAGGATTATTGCTACGAAAACATAAAGAAAATTGTGGAAAAGGCGAAATCATATGATATTCACATAACAATTGATATGGAAAATCATCCCTTTACGGATTTGACTCTTGATATGTTTAAATCTTTGAGATACAAGTTTGACAATGTAGGCACTGTTTTACAGTCAAGGCTTTTTAGAACAAAGCAGGATATTTTAAACCTTCCCACCGACAGAATGTGTAAAATAAGAACGTGTATAGGGATTTACAAAGAGCCGCCCGAGGTTGCCATTCAAAACAAAAAAGAAATGAAGGAAAAGTTATACGAGTATATGATTCTTCTTCTTGAAAGGGGGCATTATCCTGAGATTGCTACCCACGATGAAAAATTGATTGAGAGGTGTATTGAATACCTTGACAAAAACAATATCCCGAAAGACAGATATGAGTTTCAAATGCTTATGGGAGTGCCGAGAGAAAAAATTCAGAGAAAAATTGTGGAAAGGGGAAATATTATGAGGCTTTACGTCCCCTTTGCGGAAAAATGGAAGTATGCTGTTGCCTACTGCAAGAGAAGGCTTGCCGCAAATCCAATGATGGGAGCATACGTAATAAAAAATCTTTTCGGGAAGACAACGGGAAGATAAGTTATAATTTAATACATGAAAAAGAGATACATTGTTTTTATTCTTGCCGCAATATTATCTACCTATCTGCTTTACACCTATTTGAGGCATCATGTTTCTCTTTTTGAAAATCCGAATATTTTTCTGAACATACTTGGAATTTTAAACGTTATTCTTGTTTTGATTCTTCTGTTTATTCCTCTGCGAAGAATAACCAAGCCTTATTTTGAGGGAAGAAAAACAGGCTTATATACCCTAAAAATAAGGACAAAGTTTATTTTAATGTCTTTAATGCTTGTTGTGGTGCCTTCTTTCATTATTCTTTTAATGTCAACAGTGATAATTTACAAAATTATGAATACTTGGCACAATCCCGATTTGCTTGACGTATTGAAGGGGGCTAAAAAGATAGCGGAAAACTATCAAAGTGAGATGGCAAGGAATACGGCTCATTTTACAAAGGTTTTGGGAGACGAACTTGATGCGTCTCTTCTGTCAAACAGGAAGGCTCTCGTTCCCTTTCTTGAAAAATCTTTGGAAAAGTATAATCTTTCTTCCGTTGAGATTTACAAAAATGAAAAACTGCTTGTTATGGTAAGGAAAAAGAAAGAACCGTTAAAAGATTTAAGGGCGATTTCTTTAAAAGCGCCGGGAAAACTTAAAGAGTTGAGTTTTTCCTATATTGAACAATTGCCAACGGGATTGTTCATTCGTTTCGGGACAATTATTCCTTCCGGCGGGCTTGAAAGCAGATACTATGTTGTAGGCGGAAAGTTGATAATTCAGAATGTTTCTTCACAGTTGCATTTTATTATGGGCAAATATAACAGGTTTCAAACTGTTTTGAACGATATTTACTCTTTAAAACTTTTTAATATAACTTCTCTGATTTTAATAGGAATTATGGCAATGTTTTCCGGTTTGTGGGCAGGAATAAAATTTACCGACATGCTTCTTGTAAACTTTAACAAACTTGTTTATGCAACCGAAAAGGTAGCGAAAAACGAATTTGATTTTACCATTGAAGTTAAAGGCAAGGACGAATTTGCCAAACTTCTTGAATCGTTCAACAGAATGCTTGACGTTTTAAGAATGCATGACCAAGAGATTCGTTTGAGAAGCGTTGAACTTGAAACCTTAAACAAGGTTTTAAAGGAAAAGAAAGAATTTTTTGAAACAGTGCTTAACAATTTGCCTGTTGGAGTTGTGGCGTTGGGTAATTACGGACAGGTGATTGCCATAAATACTTTTGCAGGCGAGTTGCTTAATGTGAAAGGGAAAATTCGTGAGGGAGTGCCTTTCCCTGCTGTCGCCAGAAACTCTTCCACCGGGAAGTTTTTAATCCAAACCCTTGAAGAAATGATAAAAAGCGGTGAACATTTTGAAAAAAAACACACGGTATTCAATACAAAAAAAGGCACAATTTCAGCCGAAATAACCTTTACCCTTATGAAAGACCAGTATTCAAAAGACGTAGGCTATCTCATAATTATTGAAGACGTAACCGAATTGGAGCAGGCTCAGAAAATGATTGCATGGAAGGAGGCTGTCAGAAGGATTGTTCACGAATTAAAAAACCCGCTAACCCCGATTAAACTTTCTGCCGAAAGAATTAAAAGAAGGGCTGAAAAAGATGCGCCAAATTTGAAAGATATTGTGCTTGAAAGCGTAAAACCTATGATTGAAGAAATCAATGCAATGCAGTATCTAATTGAAAATTTTTCAAGGTATGCGAAGATGCCGCCGCCCGAATTAGAGCCTGCGGATATAAACGAATTAATTGAGGAAATTCTTTCCCTGTATTCTTCCCTTCCGAAAAATATTGAAATAAAAAAGATGCTTGCGGACAATCTGCCTATGGCAAATATAGACAAAAAACTTATGAAAAGGGCGATTTTAAACATAATCAAGAATGCGATTAACGCCGTGGAAAAAGACGGAGGAGGCACAATCACTGTAAAAACAATTTACTTTGCTTCCGGCCAGAAAATAAATATAGAAATTTCCGACACGGGAGAAGGCATTCCCGATACATTGAAAGAAAAGATTTTTATTCCCTATTTTTCCACGAAACCCAAGGGAGACGGATTGGGGCTTGCCATTGTAAGAAACATTATTCAAGCGCATAACGGCCACGTCTTTGTAAAAGACAACTTCCCCAAAGGCACAACGTTTGTTATTGAAATTCCGGTTTGATTTTTAAATTCTCGCAATTCCCAAAAAAACCGAGTGAAAAACCGCGATTAAAACAAAGAAAACCTTTCTTGCGGCAATTGTTGCCTTGTTGTAAAAGGCATATTCTATTGAAGCATGAGGACATGCGGTAATACAGTCTCCGCAAAGTGTGCAGAAAAATCCCGCTTTGCCGTTTTTTACATTTTCCGCAGTCAGGGAATTATACCTGCAAGCAAGGGTGCATGCCATACAGTTTGTGCATGTGTTTCTGTTAATTCTGATTCTAAACGGATTTATCTTCCCCAATACTGTGGTTATAATTCCTATCGGGCAGTATGTGGTGCAGTGGACAAGCACGCCTCTTTTCCTTGAAACAAAAAACATAATTCCGATTCCTATAATTCCGAACAATCCGCCTAAAATTGAGGCTATAATCCAGTTAATTCCAGCTTTTCTAAGC
This sequence comes from Acidobacteriota bacterium, assembly GCA_027067895.1. GTDB lineage: Bacteria > Acidobacteriota > Holophagae > Thermotomaculales > Thermotomaculaceae > Thermotomaculum. Next base: position 619 of record JAMOUY010000006.1, on the reverse strand, counting down.
AGAAAGGCGCCTATTGCGATAAAAATCAGCATTCCCGCCTGAATTATTCGGTATTTTACAGAAAATGGTTTCGGATATTTTTGTTTCATTGCCGCCATATTGTCCCATGCCCCGATATAGCAGAGGTATGAGCACCATGCTGGGCCGACAAAAACAATTGTGATTAGCAAAAGAATAGGCATAAAGAAGCCGTATCCCCTGTAAATGGGAACCCCCACAATCATTGCCGGCACAGGCAGGTGAAGTTTGCCGGTCATTAGGAATTTATTAAGTCCGAGTAGCCCGAGTATTAGTTGGGCAAAAAACACCCCTGAAAAAAGAAGCCAGATTTTGCTTCTGATTCTGTCTATTTTTTTGGACAAGAATAACTTTTCCGCTATAAAAGCAGAGTAAACCGCAAGCAGCAGTATTTCAATTCCCCCCGTCCCGGGCAGAAATCTGTCAAGAAGCAAAATTTTTATCGGAGATTTCATGCTTGCAACGATTAAAATTGTTGAGGTTAGTACAAACGCCCATGTGGAGATGGAAGATGTGGTTTGCGCGTTTGAATATCTTTCCTTAATTCTCTTTGTTTTGAAAACAAGCCCGGAAACAAGTGTCAATATCGCAACGGTTAAGA
>JAMOUY010000005.1 GCA_027067895.1 Acidobacteriota bacterium | reverse complement strand
TACCGTTGAACCGCTGTATACCGTGCTTCCGTTGCCGTCTTTTACTGTTACGCTTGTAGCATTTGTTGTCTGCCAACTCAATGTGCTGCTGTTTCCTTCGGTTATTGTTGAAGGATTTGCAGTGAAACTGTCAACAGTCGGCGCAGGTGTTGAAGAACCTGATGCCGAAACAACAACATCGTCAACATACCAACCTGTTTTATTAACAGATGTGTCGCATGCAATTCTAAACCTGATTATTACTGTGTGTCCCACATAGGAAGAAAGGTCAACAACAACTTGACTCATTGTGCCGAGGCTTCCGCCTGTCCATGCATTTCTTCCGGCAATAGGAGACTGATAGCTTGTTGAAATTGTTCCGTTATATCCACCCTGAGTAATTTTGCTTCCAAGGTCGGTAAATGTCTGTCCGCCGTCTGTTGAAATCTCAATTACCGCACCGTCATAGCCGTTTTCAAGTTCATAGGTGTGATAGAAAGTCAAAGTTGCGCTTGAAGCGTTTCTCAAATCAATTTCGTATGTATCAATAGCATCGTCTTTAATAGCGCCTTCGTCTGCACTAAACAATGCGTGAGAACCGGAATGTGCATAATTTGTAGAAACAATTGACCAAGGAGTTGAACCATTCGCATGTTTTGTCCAATTTCCGTCTCCGTTTTCCATATCATCGCTGAAATCGGTAGGCATTTGAGGTTCAGCGGTTGTAGTGAAATTGTAAACACTGCTATTTGCCTGATTATCAGACTGGTCTGCGGATTTAACCATATAGTAGTATTTTGTTTCCGCTGACAATCCTGTTAGTGTTACGCTGTGAGATGTAACATAACCGGAAGATGTTGCCTGCTGATTAAGATTTGAAGAAGATGTTCCGTAAACAACAACACTGGATGCAGGTTCATCTGTTGTCCATGTAATTTCGCAACTATTGTAAGAAGGATTTGCACTAACATTGGAAATTGTAGGCGCCGTAGTATCGTCTTCCGCAGCACCAAATCCGCCGTGCATTACAACTGCAAAAGGCTGAGGTCCGTAAGGAACATTGTAACCTTTAACAGTAACGGTATAAGTTCCGCTTGACGGATTTGCAATATCAACCGTTTCAACATTGTTTGTTCTGTCTGCGCTGGTCAAATGGTTGGGATAGTAAACAGTTCCGTTTGGCGAAGTTACGGTCAAATCAAGGTCGTTTACCAACTGTTTGCTTGAAGAAGTGGATGCAGGATAATCTGTCCATGCCAAAGTAACGTGAAGCGGAACAGATGTATCCGAAACATTTACAGTGTAGGTTTTTGTTCCGTTTGTATTTAATCCGTTGGTTTCGTCGTAATAAATCAATTTAACGGGTGACTCAGGCATTAAAGCGTTAGCAAGGTCAACTCTTCCCCAACCTTCAACATTGTTAGGCCTTGTTGTGGGAATTTCTTGGCCTGCCCCTGTCCCGTACTGGCCGGGATAAATATCGTAAGCGGCATTCATCAATGTTGCTTTAATCAAAGCCGCAGAAGGCGTAATTCCCTCATGCTGGACAAAAAATTCTCTTGCCAAAACAGCCGAACCTGCTGTAAGCGGGTTGGACATTGAAGTTCCGCCTTCATAGATGTACCAATCATTGTATACTCCCCAACCCGTATCAGCATTCGGGTCCTGAGAACGAACAGAGATAATCATTGTTCCGGGCGCAACGATGTCGGGTTTGATTCTTCCGTCATCACAGGGGCCTCTTGAAGAGAATGCCGCCATTCCATTTCTGTTGTCGTTTAAATTATCGCTTTTCACCGGGTCGGCAGGATAACTATCAGGCCATCCCTGTCCCCATGTATAAGTTGTTGCGTTTATATCGCTTTCGGTTGCCCCAACCGTTATACAGTTTTTAGCGGTTGCAGGAGAACCGAGAGAATCCAAATCAATCACGCCGTCTCTATCGGAATCAACACCTTCGTTTCCTGCGGAAACGGTTATAACCATATCTTTATGATTCCAAGCAAACTGGTCAAGTTCCTGAGAAGATGAATCATAACGACCTGCAACGGGAGCACCCCAAGAGTTTGAATGAACCCTTGCTCCGTCATCATATGCCTGACGAAATAAATCGTTTAAATCAGAAGGAAGACCGCCAAGTCCGCCTCTTGAATCAAGAACAGACTGCATAACCAGTTTGGCATTGTAAGCCATTCCTTTAAAATCTCCGTTGCTTTTAGCTCCGTTTCCGAGAACAGAGCCGGAAGTATGCGTTCCGTGTCCGCTGTCGTCACTCCAATCGTTGCTTCTTCCGAGAGCGTAAGCGGCAACTATTTTATCGTTGTGGCCGTCGCCGTTAGAGTCAACAAAAAAGTCTCTATGGATATTGTCGTAACTTCCCACATCCAAACCTGTATCGCAGACAGCCGCTATCTGAGTTGAACCTGTGTAACCGGCATTCCACACCGGAGTAACATTCATAATATCGGAAGCCTGATGGTTTTTAGCCCTTTCAAGAGCTTTTTTGTCAACAATTGCAACATCGGGCATTTCGGCGTTGTAAAGTTTGGGCTCAACATACTTTTCAATCCATTTTACTCCCGGCATAGATGCAATTACCGAAAGCATATTGGCGGGAACATTCGCAATCACAACATGCTGCCAATCGGAAGAACCGTCTTTTTCCAACATAGCACCTGTATCAAGGAGAGCAAACTCAAACTGCTTTTTATCCATAACAGGATAGAAACTTATTTTTACTTTAACGCTTGCCTTTGTTTTGGAAAGCCTCATAAGTTCGGGCTCAATTCTAAATGCAGGCTGAAAAATACCTTTGTAATCAAGGGAAGAAATATTTAAAGAGTCTATTTCACCCTTGGTTGCCCAAACAATAAAGGCATTGTCGGGAATATAATCAAAAATCTTAATCCCCTTTTCTTCAAGAGCCTGTTTAATTTCGGTAGTAACAGGATTTCTAAACTGAATTACATACAACCTTTTCTCGTTGGCAGGATATTCGTTAATAAAGAAATCATTGTGAATTCTTGCTTTCAACGATTTAACGTCTTTGGTCGCAGTATTCAGATCACCAACTTTAAGGTGAAGAACACCGGCAAAAGACGTTAAAATAAAAAATAATCCCACCAACAAACCAAACACTCGTTTCATGCGCCCTCCCAAAAATTAGAGTAGTTTTTATTAAAATTTCTAATTAACCTCAAAATGTTTTTTGCGCTTGCCAATAAAAACATCCATTTACCTCTGTATATGGTAATTAAAAAATCTAATACAAGGCATCAATTTGATGTGTATTTCAAAAAACCATCAGGTGATTTAATAAAATTCTACACCTGCAATTCAACCTATGTCAACATTTTTTTTAAAAAATGACAAATTTTTTTAATGCATAATTTATAGATTTTAAAGAAGATTTATTTTATTAATAAAAAAACTTAAAAAAACAAAGTGGGAAAACACTCTTCATGAAGCATTCCGACGTTTTCTTTTTTCTCATAAGCAAGGGAAGCCACCATTGCGGCGTTGTCGGTAGAGTATGGAAGGGAAGGAACGAAAAATTTGTCTCCGAATTCTTGCTCAAATCTTTCTCTTAAATAGGAATTTGCTGAAACACCGCCTGTAAGCAAAACGGAATAAGAAGGCAATTTTTTTTGAAATTTTTTTATTTTTCCGATAAGAATGTCCGCAACGGTTTTTTGAAAACTTGCGGCAAGGTTGTTTACGTTTAAATCTTCTCCCTCTTGCTGAATTGTTCTCAACAAAAATGTTTTAATACCGGAAAAACTCATGTCGTCGCTTCCGTCGCTCATTTTTGGAACGGGAAGTTTATATGTAGGCTCTCCGTCTTTGGCAAGTTTGTCTATTATCGGGCCTCCGGGATAACCCAAGTCAAGCATTTTTGCAAACTTGTCAAAGGCTTCGCCAACCGCATCGTCCCTTGTCTTTGCAAGAAGTTTTATCTCTTTTTTCTCGTTTAAATAAAAAAGATGGGTATGCCCGCCGGACACAACAAAAGCCATTGCGGGAAGTCTAATTTTGTCTCCGTGCTCTATAAAAACACTTTGAATATGGCATTCAATATGGTTTAACGGCACAAACGGGATACCGGAAGAAAAAGAAAGCCCTTTCGCAAAGGATAAACCCACAAGCAATGCCCCCAACAATCCGGGGCCAACCGTAACACCAATCAAATCTATGTCTTTTACGGTTATGTTTGCCTCTTTTAAAGCAGTTTGAAAAACAAAAGGAATGTTTTTTATATGCTCCCTTGACGCAAGTTCGGGCACAACCCCGCCATAAGG
>JAMOUY010000004.1 GCA_027067895.1 Acidobacteriota bacterium | reverse complement strand
CGGAAGGACGGAGGAAGGGAAAAAGGCAACGCTTTTCCCGCTTTCTGTATCCTCGTCCGTTGCCGAAACTATAATTGCGTCAAAGCCGAGAGACTTTATTTCCTTAATTTTTTCTTCAATACTGTTTTCCTGAAAAGAAAATACATAAACACCAAATTCGGTATTTGAATACCCGTAAAAAATACAGAAGAGAAAAAACACAAAAACCGAAACCGATTTTTTCATACTTCACCGCCTTAACGCATATAGATAACATAGGCTTGTGTTTGGCAAAAATCAACTAAAATGGGGAAAACTAATTCATAAAAACAGAAGCAAGCACCTTTGCCCAGACAATCATTGAAATCATGGCTGCGGGATAAACCGCCGCATAGGTTATTAAGGGCTCGGTGGAATCGGAAAGGGAAGTCGCCGCCGCAAGCCCCGGGGTGGATGTCATTCCCCCCGTTATTATTCCTGCAAATTTCAGCATTCCCATCTTGAAAAATATCCTATTTAAAACAAAGAGAGAAACCATCGGAATAACAGTTGTCAATACGCCTGACAAAAGAAGAATCAAACCGTTTTGTCCAAGGGTGTGGCCAAAGGTTTTCCCCGCCCCTACCCCTACAACGGCAAGGAAAAAGACAAGTCCCAATTCTCTGACAAAGTTGATTATGGGGCCCGGGGCACGCCAGATAATAGGGCCGGTTTTGCCTAAATTGCTCAAAATAAGACCGGATAAAAGAATTCCCCCGCTCATTCCCATTTTCAAGGAAAAGGCATTGCCGATAGAAACAGGCACCATTCCCACTAAAATCCCGATAACCATACCCAAAATTACCGCGTAAATATTACCCTCTTCAACAGCCTTTAAATCGTCCCCGAAAAACTTTTTAAGGTTTTCAACAACCTCTCTTTCTGCAACAACAGTCAACCTGTCCCCCCATTCAAGTTTATGGTGAGGCATTGCGGGAAACTCTATGCCGCTTCTTCTTATCCTTGTCAGGGTTGCGTTAAAGTATGAGTTTAAAGCAATTTCCTTTACCGTTTTTCCCACAATATTTTTGTTTGTCAGAACAAATTTTTTAACCACAAGGTTTCCGCCTTTACTTTTAATTCTTTTCTCAACCTTTTCCCCCAAAAGGTTGGTTGCGTTTTTCAAACTTTCTTCCGTCCCGACAACCTTTACAATATCCCCTTTTTCAAGTTTTGTTTCGGGAGAGGGGACAAATGTTTTTCCCTTTCTCACCACCCTTGAAACAACACAACCTGTAAGCGACCTGAAACCTATTTCCCGTAAAGTTTTGCCGAAAATGGCTGGATTTACAACCTTATTATGCTGGAAAGTAATTTTGTCTTTGACTTCTTTTTCTTCTTTCTCTTTCTCTTTCATCCCCCTAAACAAAAAAGGAAGCATTTTTACAAAAACAATTACCCCAATAACACCGAAGGGATAGGCAACCCCGTATCCCACCGAAGTGAGGGAAGAATTTGTCGCTTCCTGTGCAGCCGCAAGTCCGGGGGTTGAAGTAAGTGCGCCTGCAAAAATTCCCAGCGCTATTTCCGGCTTAATCCCGAAAAAAACTATGCAGAAAATTGTAATTAAAGCACCCATACTGACTGTTAAAAAGGCAAGCATATTTAAAGCAAAACCGTCCTTTCTAAAAAACGAGAAAAATTTGGGGCCTGCCTGCAACCCTATTGAGTAAACAAAAAACAATAGCCCCATGGTTTTAAACTCAACAGGCACCTTTAACCCAAGCGCCCCTGCCGCTATGGCAACAAAAAGAATTGCCGATGATTCAAGGCTGAATCCTTTTATGCTTATTCTTCCCATTAAATAGCCTGTTGAAACAATGAGAAAAAGCGTAAAAACAGGTTTTTGACTTAAAAAATTCAAAACCGCTTCCATGATATTGTAAAATTTATCACAAACTATTCCGCAGTCAACAAAAAAATCCTTTGAAATGCCATCATTTTTTTCAAAAACCGAAAGTTAATCTTTTTCGTCATAAAAATTTGGCGCTTGGATATGCCGAGTGCCAAATTAAGGATGAAATTTTATTCTTTTGTATTAAAATATTTAATGGTGTCTTTTAAAATTTTGGATAAAAAACGAAATAAATTTCAAATAAATCTCTTTGAAAAGAGGTGGCTATGATTAAGGTTGAGGGATTGACCAAGTATTACGGCGATTTTCTTGCCGTGGACGGAGTGTCTTTTGAGGTTAATCAGGGTGAGATTGTGGGTCTTCTGGGACCCAACGGTGCGGGCAAAACCACAACGTTAAGGATTTTAACCGGCTATCTTCTGCCGTCGGCGGGAGAGGTCAAAATCAAGGATTACGACATTTACAACCATTTAATGGAGATTAAAAAGATTATTGGCTATCTTCCCGAACAAACCCCGCTTTACAACGACATGCTTGTTTACGATTACCTTGAATTTATAGCAAAATCAAAGGAAATAGACAAAGAAGGGATTTTGCCGGAAATTAAGAGAGTTGCCGAAATATGCCAGATAAAAAACGTTATGCACAAACCCATCGGAGAACTCTCAAAGGGATACAAGCAGAGAGTCGGGCTTGCGGCCGCATTGCTTGGAGACCCTGAAATCTTAATTCTTGACGAACCTACAAGCGGGCTTGACCCCAATCAGATAATTGAAATCAGGGAAATAATCAAGGAAATAGGAAAAGAGAAGACTGTTTTGTTTTCAACCCATATTTTAAGCGAAGCGGAGGCAACCTGCGACAGGCTTGTAATTATCCACAAAGGAAAAATAGTTGCCGACGGAAAAACCGAAGACTTGAAAAAGGGAGAAGGAAAATTTACCGTTGAAATTGAACTGGAAAATGCGGAAAAAGAAAGCGTTGCCCGGGAGATTGAAAAACTGGAAAACGTTGAAGAGGTTAAGGTTGAAGAAGACGGAAAAATACTTAAAGTAAAGGTTTTCGGAAATTCGGATTTCAGAAAGGATTTATACTCTCTCATAAAGTCAAAAGACTGGTTTTTGCTTGAATTTGCCAAAAAATCCGAAACCCTTGAAGAAATTTTCAGAAAACTGACAAGGGAGTGATGCCATGAAAAGTGTATGGACAATAGCAAAAAAAGAGTTTAAAAATTACTTTGTTTCCCCGGTTGCATACATTGTTATAGGAGTTTTTCTAATTGTTGTGGGCTGGTTTTTCTTTTCAACTTTTTTCATATACAATCAGGCGTCTTTGAGAAGGCTGTTTGATTTGTTTCCTTACGTTTTGGCGCTTGTAATCCCGGCAATAACAATGAAACTTTTTGCGGAAGAAAAAAATACCGGCACACTTGAAACTTTGAAAACACTGCCCTACTCTGATTTTCACATTGTGGCAGGAAAGTTTTTAGGCGCATTTCTTTTTTCATGCGTAATGCTTATCCCAACTTTGAGTTATGTAATCTTTGTTTCGCAAATAGGAGACCTTGATTTAGGCGCGGTTTTAGGCGGATATTTAGGCACTCTCTTTCTAATAGCCGCATTTGTCTCAATAGGAATATTTGCGTCATCAATCACTAAAAATCAGGTGATTTCCTTTATTCTCGCGGCCTTAATCAGTTATTTTTTGGTGCTTTTAAAAACATTTCTGGTTGTAATTCCCGAAACCTTTGTTTCGTTTTTCAGGATATTGAGCATCGGCTACCACTTTGACAACTTTGCCAAGGGAATAATTGATTCAAGGGACATTGTTTACTTCCTTTCCCTTACAGTGCTTTTCTTTGTGGCAACACTTGAAGTAATCAGGGAAAAAGACGCAAAAAGGGAAAAGAAAATACTCGCATCTTCCGCCGTAAGAATTCTGCTTTACATAGCGCTTATACTTGCGGTAAACGTTGCCGAAAACTCTTCTTCAACTTTCAGAAAAGACCTTACAAAAAACCGCATTTATTCTCTTTCAAAAATCTCAAAGGAAAGCGTTAAACAACTTGTTGAGCCTATGACCGTAAAGGTTTTCTTTTCAAAAAACCTGCCTGCGCCTTACAACGGAATTGAGCAGTATTTAAAGGATTTGCTTGAAGAGTATTCGGTTTACGGCGGGAAAAAATTTAACTATCAGTTTTACGATTTATCCTCAAAAGAAGGGGAGATAACCCCGAAAATCAAGGAAAATCAGGAACTTGCCGAAAGTTATGGCATTGCCCCGATTCAGATTCAGGTTGTGGAGCACGATGAGGTAAAATTTCAGAAGGCATACATGGGGCTTGTAATAATATGCGGAGACCTTGTTGAAAAAATTCCCGCAATTACCTCAACAAACGGGATTGAG
>JAMOUY010000003.1 GCA_027067895.1 Acidobacteriota bacterium | reverse complement strand
TGGAGGAAAGCATACTTTACATTGAGCAGGGAAGGCATCCGGTTGTTGAGGTTTTTGAAAACGAAAATTTTGTTCCAAACGACACAAAGTTGACAAACGAAAAGCGTATAGCAATAATTACAGGCCCAAATATGGGTGGTAAGTCAACCTATTTGAGGCAAAATGCTTTAATTGTCCTTCTTGCTCAGATGGGAAGTTTTATCCCTGCAAGAAAGGGGACAATAGGGATAGCGGACAGGCTTTTTTCAAGGGTCGGAGCAGGGGACAACCTTACAGCAGGCCAGTCAACCTTTATGGTTGAGATGACGGAAACGGCTAACATTCTGCACAACGCCACCGAAAACAGTCTTATAATCCTTGACGAAATAGGAAGGGGGACGGCAACCTTTGACGGGCTTTCCCTTGCATGGGCGATAACCGAGTTTCTTGCAAAAAAGGGTGAGAAAGCACCAAGGACGTTTTTCGCAACCCATTATCACGAGTTGACAGACATAGACAAACTCTATTCAAACGTTGTAAATTTCAACGTTGTCGTCAAAGAGTGGAACAATGAACTTCTGTTTTTGAGAAAGGTTGTGCCCGGTGCTGCTGACAAAAGTTACGGTATTCAGGTTGCAAAACTTGCCGGACTGCCGAAAGAGGTAATATCAAGGGCTTTTGAGATACTTGAAAACATTGAAAAAAACGAGTTTTCCCTTGACGGAAAGCCTAAAATCGCGACAAAGGAGGTTGCGGAGTTTAAGGAAAGGCCTCTGTTTATGTGGGAAGACCACCCCGCCCTTGAAGAGTTGAAAAACATAAATCCCGATAATTTAACCCCTCTTGAAGCCTTGCAGTTGATTTACAAACTGAAGAAACTTTTGTGATTTTTGAATAGATTTTTAAGCGAAAAATTTGAAATTATGTATCTGTTTTAATATTTTTTACCTTATTTTTCCCATCGGCTATTTTTCCCCATTTGTGTTGCAACATTGGGGAAGTAAAGCCTTAAAGGTATTCTTTCAGGTATTTATAGTTAGGTGTCAATTCCCCTTTATGGCAAATTACCGCCCCTTTCAACTCGGGGGGAAGGTTTAGTTTTTCAAATGGCACGTTGTAATCTGCGTTTAAAACAGGCTTGATAAGGCTTATCAAAACCGATGAAAAGTATTCCGAAGAGTCTTTGGGCAATTCGCTTGGCAGAATGGTGATAACCATGTCGGTTGCCCCTTCTTTGAGAATTCCGTCCTCAAATCTGTTTTCCTCGGGGATATAGGTTAAAAATCCGTGTTCCGGGTCTCCGTCCCTTACCGTTAACTCAATTGAGCCGTTTACGTCGCAGGTGATGTCCCCGATAATTTTCAATTTTCTTTCCCCTTTTTCCCACAATTCCTTGAAATCTTTAAGGGTTATAAGTTTTGGGTATCGCGGGTCCCAATAAATGCCGTTTACAAGCATTGATAGTTTCGGGATATACTTTTTGAAATCGGGGGCGTAAAATTCGGGGTGTTCATAGTAATGCTTGAATGTAAAATCTTCTTTTAGAGGTTTTACAAAGTGGTAAATCCTGAAAACGATTTTGTAAACAAGGTTGTCCTTTACGTCAAAGTATCCTTTCAAAAGTTGTCCCGGCGTAATTTCTTCAAGCGGGAGAAGATTCAATATCTCCCATGCGCCCCTTGACACGTGGCCGTATCCGGTAATTCCTATTGTTAACGGAAGCAATTCTTTCGGCAAGCCGTTTTTTCTGATTTCGTTTCCTATTTCCGCAATCTCTTCCTTTGCATGCGCCACGGATTGGTACATGTATGCCCTTTTTATTTTTTCAAGAGGGGTATTGTATCCCATAAGTTTGTACTTCTGCCCCGCAGCGTAAAGGGTTTCTATCATTCCGGCAATTCCCGCAAACCTTCCGAAAAATATAAGCCTTTCCCCCGTTTCGTCCTTTATTGTTTCGTAGTCTATAAGGGTGCATTTTTTTTCAAGAAGGGTTTTAAGCATGGGCATATTGTAATCCTGTCCTTTTATTGTGTGGGAGAAAAACATGTAAACCTTGTTTTCCGCAATCTTTTCCTTGGGTATTTCCTTAACCCCTATTATTACGTCTGCCCGGTTTATGTCTTCGGTAATAGTTGCTCCCGCTTTTTTGTATTCTTCGTCGTCCACATACCTGTGGTCGGAAGGCTCAACAATTATTTTGAATCCCTCTTCAACCAACTTTTTCACGTGTGCCGGAATTAAAGGCGCCCTTTTTTCCCACTTTGTTTTATCCTCTTTTCTTATTCCTAAAATCATTCTGCCCCCTAATTATTTTTTTCAATTTTATCATAAAGAATGTGAAATTTTGCTGTTTCTCTATCTTTTGCTAATTTATAATGAATTTGGAGGAAATATGAATTTTAAGATTATTTTTGTTTTGATTGTGGGAATTATTTCAATTTCTCTTTCGGCAATTTTTATAAGAATGTGCTCGGATATGCCGTCCCTTTCAATAGCGGTTTTCAGGCTTGTAATTGCTTCCTCAATTTTAATTGCCGTGTCCTTTTTCAAAAAGAATAAATTTAAAAAAATTGAGAAAAAGGATTTTAGATTGATGGTTTTGGGCGGGTTTTTCCTTGCTTTTCACCTTATTGCTTGGATTACCTCGCTTAAATACACTTCTGTTGCAAACAGCGTTGCGCTTGTTACCACAAACCCGGTTTTTGTCGGGCTTTTCTCTGTTTTGTTTTTAAAGCGCAGACTTGAAAAAGAGATAATTTTGGGAATTTTTCTTTCCGTTTTGGGAAGTTTTTTAATTTCAAGAGGTTATTCAGGCGCTTCAATTGAAACCGCAAACCATGTCTTCGGCGATATTCTTGCCATTTTAGGTGCAGTTTTTGCCAGCGGATACCTTTTGATTGGAAGTATAGTAAGGGAGCGAATTGATACCTTTGAGTATATTACCGTAATTTACACAATTACGTCGGTTATCCTTGTTTTTATCTCAATTTTTGCTTCTTTTACAATCTTTAAAGGGCAGAATTTGTTTTTCGGATTTTCTTTGAAATCCTATTTTTTTGTTTTTCTTCTTGCCGTTGTCTCGCAACTTTTAGGCCACACAAGTTTCAATTACTCGTTAAAGTTTTTAAAGCCCGACTTTGTGGCTATTACAATTTTGGGCGAGCCTATCGGCGCGTCTTTTTTTGCCTACGTGTTTTTCGGGGAAAAAGTATCGCTTATTCAGGTTTCGGGAATGATTTTAATTTTCCTTGCCGTAATAATTTCCTCAAAAAAAGGAACAAGGGTTGAGGAAATAGTTGATTAACCTTTACCGCGTAATTTATGCTAAAATTCCATTATGTTGTTAGAGAAGGGTTCAATAGGAAAGTATAAAATTGTAAAGCGATTGGGAAGCGGAGGCTTCGGTTCGGTTTACCTCGGAATAGACACGTGGGTTAAGAGAAAGGTTGCAATAAAGGTGCCTCACAATCAGACAGACCCTCTTGAAAAACTTTTGAAAGAGGCGAGAATTCAGGCAAAGTTGCAGCACCCGAACATTGTTCAACTGTATTCGGCCGAAAAAAGAGACGGAATGTTTTTCATGGTTAGCGAGTACATTGATGGTGGCGCGCTTGACAGATATTTAAAGGCAAAGGGAAAATTGAGTTGGGACGAGGCTGTTTCCTTTATCTTTCAGGTTTGCGACGCAGTTCAATTTGCCCACGATATGGGAATTATACACAGAGACATAAGGCCTGCAAACATACTTTTGACAAGGAATAAAAAAGTTAAAATGACGGATTTCGGCACGTCAAGGCATTTAAACGTTAATTCCGTTGCAATGACGAGAATAGGTTGTCCACCCTATATGGCGCCTGAGCATTTTGAAGGAAAAGCCACCTTTCAGTCGGATGTTTACTCAATAGGCATGATGTTTTACGAATTGCTTGTGGGCAAACTTCCCTTTTCCAATTTCAATCCGTTGAAAATAGAGGAAGAGGCAAAAAACAGGCTTTTTACTTCGCCGGATTTAAAGGTTGAGGGATTAACAAAATACAAAGCGATGGTTATTATGAAAGCCCTTGCAAAGTCTTTAAACGAAAGGTTTAAAACGCCTGCCGAGTTGAAAAAGGCTATTTTAAAGGTTTCCGAGGGAGATATAGACGAAAGCCTTTTCCCTCAAAATAAAATGCAGACAACGGAGATTAAAAAGAGAAAAAGATGCTGGAATTGCGGAAAAATAATATCCGGAAATTCAAAGGTATGTCCTTACTGCAACGAAAAACAGTAAAGGAGGAATTATGAAGTTTGTTGACATTGTTAATTCAAGGTTTAGTTATAGAGGCTATTTGAATAAAGAAGTTGAGCAGGAAAAGATTGATTATATACTTGAATGCGCACGCCTTGCCCCTTCGGCAAAGAATTTACAGCCGTGGAAAATCTATATCGTTAAATCCGAAAAAATACGTAAAAAGGTTTGCGAGGCTTATGCAAGGGAGTGGCTGAAAGAAGCGCCTGTAATAGCGGTTTTTGTAGGGAAAAAAGGAGAAAACTGGGTAAGAAGCGACGGAAAAGACTATTTAATGTGCGATATTACGATTATCTGCGATTATTTTATGCTTGCGGCAACCGAAGTCAGACTTGGCACATGCTATATAGCGGCGTTTGACAGGGAAAGGCTGAAAGAGGCGTTAAGCCTTCCTGAAAACGAGGAGCCTTTTTTAATGACGCCTCTCGGTTATCCCAAACCTGAAAGCAGAAGGGAAAGAAGCAGAAAGCCTCTTTCCGACATTTACGAGGAATTGTAATGCATTACCTTGATACCCCCGAAAGTTATTACAGAATTAAAGACTGGGGAGTAAGGTATTTCAGGGTAGGAGACAACGGAAATTTAAGGGTGCACCCCACAAAGGATAACAATGTTTTTGCCGATATTCCCCTGATTGTGGAAAAGGCTAAACGGGATTTTAACCTGTCACTGCCTATTACAATAAACTTTGGGCAGATTATAGATTACTCAATTGCAAAAATTGTCCGCTCTTTTGAAAAGGCTATTGAAGAGTTTAAGGGCGCAAAGGGATACAAGCCTGTTTTTCCCGTTAAGGTTAATCAGGATTCAAAGGTTGTTGAAGAGGTTTTGAAAGCGGGGAAGAAGTTTTCAATAGGTGTTGAAGCAGGCTCAAAGGCGGAGTTGTGCGCCGTAATTGAGAAAGCGGAAAGAGACACAACGGTAATATGCAATGGTTTTAAGGATTACGAATACATTGAACTTATAAAAGACGCTTCTGAATACTTTGACGAGATTTTTATAGTAATTGACAAGTTTTCCGAACTTTTTTTGCTTGAAAAGGTTTTTAAAAACGCAAAATCCCTTCCCTTTATAGGAATCAGGTGCAGGCTTCACACAAGGGGGACGGGAAAATGGGAAACCTCGGGGGGAGATTACGCAAAATTCGGTTTAACCGCAATGGAGATTGTTAAAGCGGTTGAGTTTTTGAAGAAAAAAGGCTTTATTGACCGGGTAAAACTTCTTCACGCCCACATAGGCTCGCAGATAACCCACACAGTGAAGATAAAGGAAATGGTGTATGAAGCGGGACAGTTGTACAGCGAACTCAAACTTATGGGAGTGGATTTAAAATATATTGATTTCGGCGGCGGGCTTGCGGTTGATTATGACGGAAGCAAATCCGCCACATCTTCAAGTGCAAATTACACAATAACCGAGTATGCAAACAACATAATCTTTCACTTAAACGAGGTTTGCAATGCAAAGGGTGTTGATTTGCCTTACGTTATAACCGAAAGCGGGAGGGCAATGACGGCATACCATTCCTTTACCGTTTTCAATGTTTTTGAATACACCTCGCTATTCAAGCAGAGTGATTTGCCGAAAAACTACGATTATTCCAAAAACGAAATTCTTTTCAATTTGAAAGACACTTATGACGTTTTGGATTCAAAAAATTTAAGAGAATATTTTCACGACGCCATTCATTTTAAAAACAGGCTTCACACCCTTTTCAACGAGGGAATGCTTTCGCTGGAAGAAAAAGCGGTGGGCGAGGTTTTATTCTGGAATATTGTGAAAAAGGCGTCGGTTATTTCAAGAAAGATGCAGGATTTGCCCGAGGAGTTGGAAAACCTTGATTCCCTTCTTGCCGTGAAGTATGTCGGCAATTTTTCAATTTTTAACACCGTGCCTGATTTCTGGGCTATTGAGCAGTTGTTTCCCGTGTGTCCGGTGCAGAGATTGAATGAAATTCCCGTTGTAAACGCCACATTGGTTGACATAACATGCGATTCCGACGGCAAGATTGACAAGTTTGTGGATTTCGCAAGGTATAGCGATACAATTAAACTTCACAAACTAAACGGCGGAGAATACCTTGTCGGGGTTTTTCTTACAGGCGCTTACCAAAAAACACTTGGCAATATGCACAACCTTTTCGGGGATACGGCAAGTGTTTGGGTTAAGGTAAAGGGAGAAAATGATTTTGAGTTTGAATCTGTTTCATCGGGTTTAAGTGTTGAGGACATTCTCTCTTCAAAGGGATACAATGTTGAAAAAATAAGGGAAAAACTTAAAACAAGCAACATTGTTGAAAGCGTTTTGAAAACAGACTCGTATCTAAAAACAACCGGCAAGGTTTACAAAACAGGGGAAAGCAAATCAGTTTTTCTGACGTATAAAATTGAGAGCCTTGCCTGTCCGCGTTGCAAAAGCGAGTTGATTTCGCTTATAACCGAAGCGTCTATTGTTTCGTCTTTTAAAATAAATTCCGGAAGGGAAATTGTTGAAATTAGCCTTGAATCTTCCGAAGCAAAGCCTGTTTTTGAGGAATTGCTTGTAAAAAACGGGTTTGATTTTAAGGAGATTTGATGCTTATTGATTCCCACTGCCATCTTGATTTTTTGAAAGAAAAGGAAATTGAAAAGGCAAAACAAAGTGGAGTTGCGGGATTTGTCATTCCCGGAATCAAAGGCTATTCCCATATTGCGAATAAGTTGTCCGAAAAGTATGAGGGAGTTTTCTTTGCCGTGGGAGTGCATCCTTTGTTTATAAACGAAGCGCCCAAAACGGCACTTCAAACAATTTACGAGGTTGCGTCGGAAAATCCAAACTGTATTGCCATAGGTGAAATAGGGCTTGATTTTTTTGTAAAAGACGCCGACAGGGAATTGCAGAAGGCTTTTTTTAAAAATCAATTGGAAATTGCTAAAAAGACGAAAAAGCCCGTTATTATCCATTTGAGGAAGGGATACAAGGAATTTCTTGACATAACTGAAAAATTCAGGGATTTAACCTATATAATGCACATGTTTTCGGGAAAGCACGATTTTGCGAAGGCTTTGCTAAAAAGGTTTGAGTCTGTTTACTTTTCTTTTGGCGCGCCGGTAATAAGAAGCAATGCAAAAAAGTCTGTTGAGGTTTTGAAAAACATTCCTAAAAACACAATTCTTGTTGAGACAGATTCACCCGACCTTCCGCCGGAAGGCTTTAAAAGTCCCAACGTTCCTTCAAACCTTCCCTATATTGCGGAAAAGTTGGCGGAAAAGTTTAATATGGACAGGGAAAAATTCTTTGACTTAACCTTTGAGAACACCAAAGAGGCTTTTAAATGTTCCTTTCAAGGTTAGAACTTCTTTTCGGAAAAGAGGCAATTGAAAAACTCAGAAATTCAAGCGTGCTTGTTGCAGGACTTGGGGGAGTGGGGGGAATCTGCGCCGAAGCGCTTGTAAGGTGCGGCATAGGAAGAATCGGGGTAATTGACGGTGATAAAGTTGAGGAAAGCAATTTAAACAGGCAGATTTTGTCTTTAAACTCAACCGTCGGAATGTACAAAACCGATGTTTTTGAAAAGAGGGCAAAGGACGTAAATCCCGAAGTTGTTGTTGAAAAGTATCAGTTTTTTTTAAGCAAGGACAATTTTAATCTGATTCCTTTTGAAAACTATAATGCTGTTGCGGACTGCATAGACTCTTTAATTCCCAAAGTGAATTTAATAATTGCCTGCCTTGAAAGGGAAATTCCCGTTTTTTCTTCCGCAGGCTCGGGGTTTAGAAAGAATCCTGAAATGGTAAAATCGGGCTCTGTCTGGGAAGCGGGAAACGACCCGCTTATTGCAAACGTAAGGAAAAAATTAAAAAAATGGGGATACGGAGACAGGGATTTTACCGTTGTCTATTCCGGGGAGTTGCCGCAAAAGAAGGGTAAAGAAATTGCGTCGTTTATGCCTGTTGTCTCTGTTTTCGGTTTGATTATTGCGTCAAAGGTTATTGAAATTCTTCTAAATTCGGATTGATTACAATAAAAAAAGGGGGCTCAAAGCCCCCTTGATAAGCCTTCCGATTTTATTGTCCCTCAATTGCACCCATAAGGGTCTTATCCTTGTTTCCGAATGCAAAGTAACCGTTCATTGGCTGTGTGCCTGTTACTTGAATCCAGCCTATATTCTGCAACAATTCGTCATCGGGAATAAAGTCATGGATTTCGCCGCCTATAACTTCGTCGGGAGCAATATCAAAATTGTAAACCCCTAAAATACTGCCGTCTTTTGCATAGGCTGTAAATTTTGTGCTGTTCCCTTCGCTTGCAAGATTCCAAACCGCTACGAAAGAATCCCACATATAGGTTTCGGGAGCAATATGGGTAAAGTTAACCTTGGACAAAGCCTTGTCAAATGCATACAACGTGTCATAGTATCCGTTGTTGTTTCCGTTGTCGCAGTTGTTTTCAAATATTTCCCAAGCAACGAGGCTTTGGTTTGAAATTATTCTTATTGCGTTTGATGTTTCCGGAATTTGGTCAAACAACGATGTTAATGCAAATTCTTTTTTGGTTAAAGAATTTAATGAAACTTCTGTGTTGGCTAAAACTTCCGCTCCTGTGCCAAGAATTTGTATTTTTATGTTTGCCGTTTCTGACCCTGTGTTTAGTAATGCAATTTCCGTGTTTCCTCCCAGCAATTCTTCAATTCTGGGGCAGATATAGGTGTAAATTATTTCTTGTCCTCCTTGAAACGTGTGGACGGATACAACATTTGTCGGGTCTTTTTCTTCGTTTCCGTAAACGGGATAGACAGCAAATTTATAGTCTGTGTCAGGCGTTAGCCCGGAAACCGTGTATTGGGTTGCAGTTGTCTCGCCCCAGAGTTTTATTTTTTCAAGTGCGGGTCCAAAAGGAGTTGATTTTTCTTTAACTTCATAAATCCTGTATAAATCGGGGGTCGGGTCTATTGCGTCCCACATTAACTCAACCTCTGTGCTGCTGACAACAATTGCGGACAATGTTTTTGTGTTATCTGATTTTGTTTTTAAACTGAGTTTGGGTGATGAATTTTCATTCTGCTCACCAAAGGGAAGAGCGCTTAACCCTGCAAGCCCTACTTGTGTTTTATATCCGAATAATTCAAATCCGATAATGTTTTCGGTATTTTCCGCAACAAGGTATGATGTTTCAGACGGAAAACTGTCAAACAAGTCTTCAATAAGCGCAACCTTTTTCCCGTTTGAGGGAATAAATGTGGGATTTGATTCGGCAAGCAAGTTTCCGTTTGAATCGTAAGCCTTAAATTTAACTTCGGTACTGTTTTCCCCTATGTTAATTATGGCTATACCTGTCCAGAAGGTATCGTCGGATTTTACTTCCGGATAAATAAGTTGTTTTGCCGGTTTGGAAAAGATTTTTACCCCGACCATTTCATTCCAGTCTGTTGTACCGAAAAGTTCAAAACCTTCAATTTTTGTGTCGCTTTCTATTTTGTACCAAGCAGCCCCTTCCGGGACATTGTCGTCAAAGAAGTTTCTTATTGTAGCCACAACTTTTCCCTTAGGCGGAATATTTTCCTCTTTGGTAAATACTTCGTTGCCGTTGTTGTCGTAAAATTTGTATGTAATATGGGCTTCGCTTTCTCCCGGATTTACTACGGCAAATCCCGTCCACCACATATCGGTTACGTCAATATGCGGGAAGTAGAGTGTATAGTCAATTTCCCCTTCTTCGGGAATGATTACCGTGGCTTTTGCAGGAATGGATTTATTGCCTACGGCATCAACAGCGAAAACATAGTAAACGTATTTTGCTCCCACAACTACATTTGTATCCGTATAGGTGGTGTCTGTTGTAGTTGCGTAAATGTTTTCTTTGGTTGCTTCTTTGACTTTGAAAGGCGAGTTTACTTTTTGGATTTCATAGTGGTCAACCCCTGTTGTCGGGTCATAACTCATCCCCCATGTGAGAATTACTTTGTCAGGTGTTGCTTCATAGGTAAGGTTGGACGGTGTTGAAGGATTGTCGTTGTCCACAACGGGGACTTTTGTTGTAATTGATTGCGAAGGCTCTGACATATTTCCGTTCCAATCTTCCGATTTAACGTAGTAGGTATAAGTTTCCCCAGCCGTTACCGTATCATCGGTAAACTGAGTGTTTTCTGTTGTTCCAATCTCGGTGTCGTTTCTGAAAATGTGATATTTTTTTATTCCGCTTCCGTTTTCGTCGTCGTGCGCTTCGTCATAGCCTATAACTATTTCGTCATGTGATTTTGAAACAAAGTGCAGATTTTCCGGCGGGTAAGGCGGAGTATGGTCGTTTGAAGCATTAGGCATATCCACATGGGCAAATTCTGAATATCTTGAATGGTTATCGGATGTATCCACTGCCCTTACTGCAAAATCATAACTATCTCCGGGGTTAAGATTGCTAATAATAAATGTCGTCTCTCTTGTTTCCCCTATTTGTGTATAGGTGTAATTTGTGAAAGGGTCATCGCTTGGGGTAACTTGAAATATCTCATATTGTTTAACCGCTACGTTATCAGTTGACGCATTCCAAGTTATCTTTGCGTCTGTTGGGGAAAGCGCCTTTATTTGTACGTTTGTCGGTGTTGTTGGAGGTTGTCTGTCAACACTGCTGTCGGTTGTTGTTGCCTTGGCCATATTGGAGTAGTTGGAAATATTTCCGGCATTGTCTATTGCTCTTATCTTATATTTGTAAGTTGTTCCCGGTTCAAGTCTTGTGTCAGTGTAGGATGTTGTGTTTGCACTTACCGATGCTATTGAAGTTCCATAGTTGTTTACATCTTCCCTGTAAATTCTGTATCCTGCAAGCCCTGAGCCTCCCGAATCGGTTGAGGCGTTCCAAGTGAGGGAGATGGAGTGGTCGTCTACCGCTGATGCTTGCAGATTTTGAGGAACTGTGGGAGGAATTGTATCGCTTTCATGAGGTTTTGTGGTTGCAGTCAATGCGCTGCTGAAATCCGAATAATTGCCGGCATTGTCATAAGACCTCAAATGGTAAGTGTAAGTGGTTCCCGGAGTTAATCCTTCGTCGGTGTAAGATGTTGTGCTTGCGTTTACCGTTGCGATAAGGGTTGCTCCTCTGTAAATTTTATATCCTGCCAAACCTGAACCGCCCGTGTCGGTTGAAGGATTCCATTTGAATGCTATAAACGTTTCCCCCGTACTTACAACCGTTAATCCGGTAGGGACACTTGGCGGGGTTTCGTCTTCTTCCGGTTGGGGGGTTGTAACTGTTTTGCTGTTTGATGCAGGCGAAACATTGCCTGCCGAATCCCTTGTTTTAAGATAATAAGTGTATGTTGTGTTTGGCTGACAAGATGTGTCGGTATATGTAGTGCTGTTTCCGCTTATTGTCGCTATTCTTGTTCCGTTTCTATAAATATCCACGTAGTAATTTGTTGCTCCTCCCGTATCTGTAATGGTATTCCATAAAAGGGCAACATTTGTTGAGGATGCGACATTTGCCTGATAAAGTTGCGGGGTAGTAGGCGGAATAATATCTATTGATATTGCGTTTGAGTTGTTTGAAGTGCTTCCGTATGCCACTGTAATGGTCAACTGAATATTACCGGTTGCCTGACTGTTGGAGTAGGTTATGCCTATGGTTTTTTGTCCGTTAACCAATGTTGCCGTTGTAGGGCTTATTGTTCCTTCCGACGGGGTCAGAGTTACTTCTTCGTTAAAGTTGTCAAGCAAAAATCCGTAATTGGAGATGGCTTTTATTGTAATGTTAAAGTGTTTTCCTACCACACCGGAAGGGGTTGTGATTTCAAAGTGGTCTAATTGAGGCGGCGGACCTGTCTGTCCCTGAGCGGTTGCAACATTGCTTTCGTTTCCGGCATAGTCAATGGCTACAATTTCGTAATCATACGTTGTTTCTTGCGTTAATCCCTTATCAAGATAACTGGTTGCAACCGGGTTGGTAATATGTATTGTTTCTTGCAAGGTACCGCTTTGGTATCTTTTAATTACGTATTCTTTCACTCCCGTACCGTTAATATCCGTTGAAATATCCCATGTTAACCTTATTTTGCTTTCGCTTAAAGCCTGTGCTGAAAAATTACCCGGTTGGGACGGCGCTGTTGTGTCCTGTGAGGCTGTGTTTGTGTAGAATTTTAAGCCACCTTCTCCTCCGCCCAAAACAATGTCATACCATCCGTCTCCGTTAAAATCCCTTATATCGATTTTTGTTTTTATCAAGTAAGTGGATTGGTCGTCAAATTGAATGTTTGATAACGGAGTTGAATCTTTTGTGTAAGTTGGGTTTTTCGCATTTCCCGTATTGGTGATTTTGTAAATTTTCCCGTCGGCGCCTGTTGTGAGAAAGTCTAAATCCCCGTCACCATCCAAGTCTCTTTCTTTTATTGAATTGTATCCGGGAAGAGTGAAGGGAAAGTATGAATCGCTTGTGCCGTATCCCGCTTTTACTTTAACAAACTTGCCTGCCTGCCATCCGTCAATGGTTTCGTCTTCTCCTCCGGTATTGGTGTTTATGTCGTCGTTTCTGTAAAAAGTTGATGTGCCATACTGGTTTGTTATTAAAAAGTCCATGTCTCCGTCGCCGTCTAAATCTGCAATGCATATTGAAGCATCGGGGTTTGGCGTTACCATGTGGTCAAAACTTTGAGTGGCTCCGTTGTATCCGTATCCGGTATAAACTTCCGTTAAAGAAACGCTTCCGTTTACATATCCGTTGTTTTTCAACAGTCCGACTCCGCCCGATGTTGTTCCGAAGAAAATATCAAGGTCTCCGTCGTTGTCGTAATCCCAAGTGTCAAGGCTTATTATTGGCTGAGAAGTAGTAAAGAATGCTATTGTTTTGAAATTGAAATTTATGTTTGAGTTAGAAGTATTTTCAAATAATGCGATTTGTGTTTTGTGTGCGACTAAAAGGTCTAAATCTCCGTCTCCGTCAATGTCAAAAAACAAAGGTACTGCCAAATAGCCTACATCAATTGAACCGAACATTTGGGTAACCAAAGAGGGTGTGTTTAACGCATTTGTGTAAAGTTTTATCTGTCCGTTGTATTGTCCAACGAGAAGTTCTGTATTTCCGTCGTTTTCCAAGTCTGCCAAAAAAGGAGACGTAAAAAGGTCAAAGCCTAAATTGTTCCATTTGTCTGTTTGGTGAGTAAAAGTTATTTCTCCCGATGAAACGCTTCCGGTGTAGTATGCGAGTGTTCTGTTTTTTCGTCCAAGTATCATATCCAATGTCCCGTCTTTGTTTACATCGTATAAGCAAGGGATAACAGATTGAAATACGTTGTATGAGCCCAGTATATCGGTTGTTTTTAGAGAAAAATTATAGTTGGACGAATCTCCGCTATTTTCGTAGTAGTCAACATCTCCTTTCAGATAACCGACAAACAAATCCAAATCTCCGTCGCCGTCCATATCTGCCAGAAAGGGGGCGGATGCCGATTTGCTATTGGATGCCAATATTCTTTCAGGCGTGGAAAATTGCGGAAGGTTGTTTGTAATACCGGTGTTTTTTAAAAGGTAAACTTCTCCGTTGCTGGCACCTACTATTATGTCAATTTTTCCGTCGCCGTCAATATCCCCTGCTGTCGGTGTTAGGTTATGCAGAATGTTGTGGTTTGCGTCTTGGATATTGGAAATTAACGCCCTTGTTGCCAATACGAGTTTTGTACCATTTAGTGTGGAATCTGTGCCTCCAATATTGGTGTCTATGTCGTCGTTTCTATAATAAATTAGAGAGGATTGATTTGTCCCTATTATCAAATCAATATCCCCGTCATTATCAAAATCTGCCATACAAGGGTGGGTGTTTTTGTATCCCGTGTCTTGTATGGTGATATTTTTATTGTCAAAAGTAATTTGCGCTTTTGAAAAAGTTTGGGCGTATCCTTTTGTGCTCAATAATCCTATTATTACAAAAAAGTAAAAAAAAGCCTTTCTATACATCTTTCCTCCCTAAATTTTTTTTCAATTTAAAATATAATAAAAATGATGGGAAATTACCAGAAAAACTTATTTTCAGTGATAAAACTCACTTAAAATTTTTAATAGGAAATATTAGAGTTGCCCTTTCTATCTTTTTTTTTTACAATCAAAAAGAAAAAGTAAACGGGAGTATTGTATGACTAATGTGAGAGTTTGTTCGGAAGTTGGTTTTCTTGAAAAAGTTGTGATTCATTCTCCGGGCAAAGAGATTGAAGTGATGACTCCGGAAACGGCAAGCGAGGTTTTGTATAACGATATTTTAACCTTGCCGGTTGTTGCCGAAGACCATAAAGGATTAAAAAATGTTTTGAAAAAGGTTACAAGGGTTTATGAGTTAAAGGATTTGTTGAAAGATATTTTAAAAAACGAAGAGGTAAAAAAAGACTTTGTAATAACGATAACTGCACTTGAAGGAAGGGCGGATATTGCGGAGAGGCTTATGTCTCTTTCCCCCGATGAGCTTGCTGAGAGTGTTATTTGTGGAGTTAAGGAAGAAAAAGACACCCTTGAAAAATTTCTTTCCAACAAAAACTATGCGCTTCCCCCCCTTCCCAATCTATATTTTACAAGGGATATTTCAGTTGTTTTCAGAGGCAAGGTTATAACAGGCTCAATGGCAAACAAAGTGAGGATAGGCGAGGCGGTAATAGCAAGGTTTATTTTCAGACACCATCCGGAGTTTATGAGCGAAGGTTTCATTTTTGACGGAATTCTTGAAGGAAATGAGAAGATAACTATTGAAGGCGGGGATTTTCTTGTTCTTGACAAAGATGTTGTAGCAATAGGAATAAGCGAAAGGACCACGCCTTCAAGTATAGATATTTTTGTTGAGAGAATGAAAAAAGAAGTTGTTGAAAACGATTTTCATATCTTTGCCGTTGTTTTGCCGAGAGAGAGAAGCACAATTCACCTTGATATGGTTTTTACAATGGTTGATAGAGATAAGTGCGTCTGTCATTATCCTTATGTGCTTGGTAAAGAAAAGTTAAGAGTTATCCATATAATAATAAATCCTTCCGGCAAAGTTTCAATTCAGGAAGAAGACGGATTGCTTGAAGGGTTGAAAAAGGCGGGGATAAAACTTGAACCTATAATATGCGGAGGTTCGGATCCGATAAATCAAAAGAGAGAGCAGTGGCTTTCCGGCACAAATTTCTTTGCTTTTGCACCCGGAAAGATAATAGGCTATGCGTGCAATTACAACACTTTTAAAGAACTTGAAAAAGCGGGATTTAAAACAGTGCATGTAAAAGACGTTGTTGAAGATAAAATAAATTTGAATGATTATGACAAGGTTGCGGTGGGAATAGAAGGCGCCGAACTTGCAAGAGGCGGCGGCGGAGTCAGGTGTATGACAATGCCTGTAAGACGAAAATTTTTAAAAGTGAGGGAGCAATGAGGGTAGCCATAGGTTCAGACCACGGAGGATTTAGGTTAAAAGAAGAAATTAAATCATATTTAATTGAAAAAGGATATGATGTGGATGATTTCGGTTGCTATTCCGAGGAAAGCGTGGATTATCCCGATTTTGCCAAAAAGGTGGCAGAAGCGGTTGCCAAGGGGGACTATGGTTTTGGTGTTTTAATGTGCGGGACGGGAATAGGAATATCCATTGCTGCCAATAAAGTAAAAGGAATACGAGCAGCCTTATGCCATGACGGGTTAACGGCAAGGCTTGCGAAACAGCACAACAACGCAAACATACTCTGTATGGGCGGAAGAACAACCGGGCTTGAAACCGCAAAAGACATTGTTGACAATTATTTAAGCCATGAGTTTGAAGGCGGAAGGCATTTGAGAAGAATAAATAAGATAATGGATATAGAGAATAACGGTTAAGGAGAAGATTATGAAAATTGAGGCTTTAAAAAACGTTGACCCGGAAGCCTTTGAGGCTTTGGTAGGGGAAACTCTTAGACAGGAAAACAACCTTGAACTTATCGCTTCGGAAAACTATGTGTCCGAGGCAGTATTGGAAATGGCCGGTTCCGTTTTTACAAACAAGTATGCCGAAGGTTATCCGGGAAGAAGATATTACGGCGGATGCGAGTTTACCGACATTGTTGAAAGGCTTGCAAGGGAGAGGGCAAAGGAGTTGTTCGGAGCGGACCATGCAAACGTTCAGCCCCATTCCGGCTCTCAGGCAAACATGGCTGTTTATTTCACCGTTTTAAATCCCGGAGACAAGATTTTGGGAATGGATTTATCCCACGGCGGGCATTTAACTCACGGCCATCCGTTGAGTTTTTCCGGAAGGTTTTACGAGGTTGCGTCATACACGGTAAGCAAAGAAACCGAAATGATAGACTATGACGAATTGATGGAAACGGCAAAAAGAGAGAAGCCGAAACTTATTATTGCCGGCGCAAGCGCATATCCGAGAATACTTGACTTTAAAAAATTCAGGGAGATAGCGGACGAGGTCGGCGCATACCTTGTGGTTGACATGGCTCACATTGCGGGACTTGTTGCCGCGGGAGAGCATCCTTCCCCAGTGCCTTATGCCGATTTTGTTACTTCAACCACTCATAAAACTTTGAGAGGCCCAAGAGGCGGAATGATTTTGTGCAAGGAAGAATACAAAAAAGATTTAAACAGAAACCTCTTCCCCGGAATTCAGGGAGGTCCTTTGGTGCATATTGTTGCTGCAAAAGCGGTTGCTTTGAAAGAAGCAATGACGGAAGAGTTTAAGCAGTATCAGAAACAGGTTAAGGCAAATGCAAAGAAACTTGCGAAAGAACTTGCCGACAGGGGATTGAGAATAGTTTCGGGCGGTACGGACAATCATTTGATGCTCGTTGACGTAACCTCAATAGGACTTACCGGCAAAGTTTCCGAGAAAGCGCTTGACAAAGCGGGAATTACCGTAAACAAAAACACAATTCCGTTTGACAAAAACAAACCCCTTATTGCAAGTGGGATTAGAATAGGGACGCCTGCCGTAACAACAAGGGGAATGAAAGAAAAAGAAATGGAAGAGATTGCCGAATACATTGTTGATGCTTTAAAGCATACCGAAGACGACAATTACCTTGCTAAAATAAAGGAGAAAGTGATTTCTTTGACCGACAGGTTCCCCATGGGGTATAAAAAAATAGTGGGGATTGAATAAGGTATGCCGAGACCGAGTTGGGACGAATATTTTATTGAATTGGCTTATTTTGTTGCAAGGCGTTCCACCTGTTTAAGAAGGCAGGTAGGTGCCGTTATAGTTAAGGATAAGCATATACTTGCGACAGGGTATAACGGTGCCCCCAAGGGTATAGCCCACTGCCTTGACACGGGTTGTTTAAGGGATAAATTGGGCATACCGTCGGGGACAAGGCATGAAATATGTATGGCTTCCCATGCGGAACAAAATGCCATAATTCAGGCCGCTTACCATGGA
>JAMOUY010000002.1 GCA_027067895.1 Acidobacteriota bacterium | reverse complement strand
TTTCTCTGCACTTCAAGTTATTACCCGATGCCTTTTACAATAACCGAAACCCTTTACCAAACAGTTTTCAAAAATAAAAAATACTTTGCCCTTGACAAAAAAACGGAAAATAAAAAGAAAACAGGGCAAAACAGCAAGAAATAAAAATTATCCGGCGGGCTTTTGCGCCCGCTTTTTATTTTTTTAAAATTATTTTTTCTAATAAAACAAGTCCGCAAAATCACAAAAAACCTATTTTTCTTAAAAAATCAAAAACATCTTGGTTGTTTTCCATTTTTTACAAAAAAAGAAGCATTTTTATGATAAAATCAGTTTACAAGATGAAAATTTTTTAAAAAAGTGAGGTAAATATGTTTGAAAAAAAATTAAAAGTCTGGATGAACGGAAAACTTGTTGACTTTGAAGATGCAAAAGTAAGCGTGCTTTGCCATACACTACATTACGGCACTTCGTTTTTTGAAGGGATTAGATGCTACAAAACAAAAAAGGGAAGCGCAATTTTCAGACTGAAAGAGCACACTGACAGGCTTTTTGATTCGGCAAAAATTTACAGAACCGAAATTCCTTTTACAAGAGAGGAAATCAACAACGCCATAGTGGAAACAATAAAGGTAAACAAACTTGAATCATGCTATATCAGGCCTCTTGTTTACAGGGGATTGGGCGCATTGGGCGTCAATCCTTTCAACTCGCCCGTTGAGGTAATGATTGCCGTATGGGAATGGGGAGCATATTTGGGCGAGGAAGCAATAACCAAAGGTGTTGACGTAAAAATCTCAACATGGACAAAAATCGCCCCGAACACTCTGCCTGCAATGGCAAAGGCGGGAGCAAACTATATGAATTCCCAACTTGCAAAAATGGAAGCGATTATTGACGGATACGAAGAAGGAATTTTATTAAATTCAATGGGATTTGTGGCAGAGGGAAGCGGTGAAAACTTATTTTTAATCAAAGACGGAAAGATTTATACAACACCCTACTCTTCCTCAATACTTCCCGGAATTACAAGAAACTCGGTAATTAAAATAGCGGAAGATTTCGGCTACGAGGTAATTGAAACCCAAATTCCGAGAGAATGGCTATACATTGCAGACGAATTGTTCTTCACAGGCACGGCTGCGGAAGTTACACCGATAAAAAGCGTTGACAGAATTCCGATTGGAAAGGGAGAAAGAGGGGAAATTACGGAAAAAATCCAATCCGAACTCTTTGCAATACTCAAAGGGGAAAAAGAAGACAGATACAACTGGCTTTTTTATATTGAAAACAAAATTTAAGCAACAAAAAAAGCCCCTGAAATCAGGGGCTTTTTTCAACGGGAGAGTTTAAATCTTTACTTTTTAACCTTAATGTTGATTTTCTTAGGCTTCTGCTCTTCTTTCTTAGGAAGCCTGATGGTTAAAATACCGTCTTTCTGCTCGGCGGTAATCTTGTTTACGTTTACAGTCGCCGGCAACTGGAAAGACCTCTGAAATGTGCCGTATGCTCTTTCAATTCTGTGATAGTTTTCTTTCTTAACTTCTTCTTCAAACTTTCTCTCGCCTTTAATTGTGAGCATGTTGTTTTCAACGGTAACTTCAACATCCTTTTCGCTCATACCGGGCACTTCCGCCTTGATTACAATTTCGTTTTCCGTTTCGTAAATATCAACGGCAGGTACCCAAGCGCCGGTGAGAAATTCGTCTTCGCTTGTTGCAGGAAGCATACCTTCGTCAAACATTTTATTAAGCCTTTCGGACAATGTCATTAAGTCTCTGAAAGGATTGTATCTTGTGATTGCCATAACCACCTCCTCCAAGAAATTTATTCTTTCAAAATCCATTAACAATATAAAACCTGATAATATTATTGTCAAGTATTTTTCAAAAATTTTTTTAGATTTTTTTGCACCAAAACAAAATCCTCAAACCAAAAACCAAAAACATAAAAAAGTTGGCTTATATTTTATAACAATGTTATAAGATTTTTTGACAATATTGTTTGACATAAACAAAATTCAGTATTATATTTAAAATGAAGACCGAATTTTTTTAAATACTTTTGGAGGTGAAAATGATTGTAAAAAAGGAACACGCAAAAATGCTGTTGCAGTTATTAACCGAAAAGAAAAAAGGAGAGCACTTAACGGCACTTGAAAAAGAAAATTCCGAGGTTTTAAGAACGCTTGAAAGAGCGGGGCTTGTTGCCCTTGACGGCAATTTAAACGCAAAATTGACTTATGCAGGCTCGGAAATTGCGTTAAAACTTGAAGAATTGATTGAAAAAGGCGCGGTTAAAAACATTGACGAGTGGGAAAAAGACTGGAAATGGATAGGCTCGTCCGTAATTGAAATGCTTTACTGCGCGGTTAGAGGCGACAATGTTCCCGAACTTACCCTTAATCCCTTAAAAGAAAGGGGATTTGTAAGCGAAACAAAAGACAAAATTACCGGCAGAACAAAATACACCGTTAACGAAGAGGGAAAAATCATTCTTGACACATACCTTAAAACATCCCCACTTCTCGTTATTTCGGCAGAGTTTGCGGATTTTATAAGAAAATTGCCCGCAGGACCCGCATTGTCTTCAAGAATAACCGGAAACAGATACTATGAGCATCTGCTTGAAGCAATGAGGCTTATCGCATACAGCATTCCCAACTCAGACGTTTACTCTTTCACCGCATTGGGACAGGCTGTAAAAAATACCCTTGAATTGGGCGGATTCGTAAAAGAGGATTATGTTATTTCCCCCGACATTCTCATATCCCTTGCCGAATTGTTTGACGGAATTGAGATATCCGAGTCCGCGCTTGAATGGTTGCAGACTTTGGGATACGTTGATTTTGACAAAAACCTTCTTCCGGCAGGCGAATGGGCTTTGGAAGTTTACAGGCTTTGGAAAAAGGAAGCAAGGGAAGACGTATGGTCTTTCTCAATAGAAGAGGAAGAGATAGGCGTGCTTGAAGTTATAAACCTTTTGTGGAAGAAAAACGAACAAAACCCGGAAATTGCGCCCACATTTGACGAAATCAAAAAAGAGTTGGTTGACAGAAAGGTTAAGGAATACAAAAAACTGCTTGACAAATACGGCAAGAAACTGAAAGAAATGCCGGAAAAATACAGAAAAATCGCCGAACAATTTGCGGAAACAAAAAACTACGCAAAATGGTTTGACGACAACTTCAACCTTAGAATTGCCTTATTTTCCCTTGAATCTTTCAACTTGATAGAAACAACACAAACAGACAAATTCAAAGAGGTTTTCACCCTAACCGAATTCGGCAAAAACGTGCTTGAAGACCAAAAAAAGAAAAAGAGGGAAATTGCTTCAACTTCGGTAAAAGCGATAACAATGACAAGAAAAGCGTTTTCCGCGCCGAATATCCAATGGTTTGAAAAGGCAAGGCAAGAAGGGCTTATCGGAAGCAACGAGCCTACAAAATCCGGATACTTTTACGCAGACCTTGCGGAAAATATTGACAGAAAACCTTACCTCACAAAGTATGAAAACGAGATTTTCAAAATGATTCCCGATAAAGGAATGACTGTTGACGACGTGCTTTCAAAAGCGAGAAACGAAGAGGAAAAGAGAAAACTTGAATGGGCTTTGGAAAAACTTGAAGCAAGACATTACATTGACATTCTTCCCGACGGAAACATTGTTGAAACCGAAGCGGGGAAAATGATGGACAGGGCTTTAAGCGGCGTGGCTTCCGGATTCGCAACGCCTATTACTCCCGTAATGTTCAGAGTTATCAAGGCACTTGCCGAAACAGGCTCGCTCTTTGAGAAAGAAAAGAAAATCAGAATTCTGCCTAAAAAATACAAAGAGGCTGTTAAAAAAAGCGGGCTTTCGCAAGAAACATTTGCCGAGGCATTCAACCTCTGCAAAAAAGCGGGATTTGTCGGGACAAACACCGTAAACGAAACGGGACTGCTGCTGCTTGAAGCGGTATCAATGACAAATCCGACAGAGTCTCTTGAAGGCTATGCGGATATGTACGAATACAAAAAAGACAGAGTTGAAGAGTAAAGTATTGATTTGTCGGGAAGGCTTGAGCCTTCCCTTTTTTATAGCTTGCTTCCCCATTCCTTTATGCTTTTTTTAATAAGACTCACCAATTCGTCATTTACATGCTCCCTGTAAATAGCCGTTTTGTAAGCCTCTTTGGCAAGGTTTAATGCTTCAGGGTATTGTTTTTTCCTTGCGTAAACCCTTGCAAGGGTAAACAATGCATATTCGTTTTTATGCCTTAACCCAACAGCCTTTTTTGCCCATTCTTCGGCACGGTCTAAATAAACGTTGTTGTCCAGACATATCCATGCAAGTTGATAGTAAAGTCTATAATCCCTTAAAGTAAAGGAGTCCTTACCCAATTTCTCTTC
>JAMOUY010000001.1 GCA_027067895.1 Acidobacteriota bacterium | reverse complement strand
TAATTTTGCTTCCGGTTGGTGGGTGGTGTCCGCAAATCAATGAGTGTTTTGTTTTTTTACATGTTGCAGAAAATAACTTTTTTGTTTTGAATAAAATACGATTTTTGTCATTGAATTTGTTTTTTTAATCAAAAATATTTATTTTTTTAATAATATTTGTGATTTTTTCTTAAATAATACATTTTATTGTAATTTACAATTTTGTTGTAATAAAAAATGTCTTTTTTAAATTTTACTTGACATGTAAAATGATTTTTTTTAAAAAAGTTGTCAAGTAGAGCCGGCTCGAAAAATAAAAAAAATTGGAGGTTGTCGGTTATGAAAAAAGGATTAAACTGGGTTCACGATCCTGTGAAAGAAGTGTTGAGTCAGGGAAATAACTGGACTTGTCCTACTTTGGCAGTTTGTCCTTGCTTGGCTATCCTTTCTCCTTGCAATCCATTAGGCGGTGGAGGCGGATGCCCCGTGGTTGGATGCGGTGGTTTGATATGCGGTGCTCTTGATGGTCCAAGATTTTCTTAATTTTTGATTTTGCCATAGTGTTGGGAGAGGGTTTTAACCCTCTCTTTTTGTTTTTCCAAATAAAAAATACAATTTTTAAATTTTTTAAAAATCAATGGGGGCAATAATGAAGCAGTCTAAATATAATTTTTTTTACGAATTGGATAATGGACAATTTTTGATTTACAATGCATTGAAAAACGGGCTTGCCGTAGTGGATAAAGAGATGGTAAATAAAATTAAGTCTGTGAACTCGGAGACGGATGTAAATAATTTGTTTGGAAGGGAATTACTTGACGATTTGCAAAAAGGCGGTTTTATTATTGATGATGATTTTGATGAATACGGATTGTTGAAGATAAGAAGACACATGCAACAGTATTTTTCCCAGACACTTGCGTTTACCATTGCACCGACGATAAACTGCAACCTTGCGTGCAAATATTGTTTTGAAAATCCGGACAAGGCAATAATGGACGAATCGGTGGAAGATGCGATAATTAAATTTGCAGAAGGGGAAATAAAGGCCGGTAAAAAGGCTATTTCTGTTACTTGGTATGGCGGGGAGCCTCTTTTGTGTATGAAGGTGATAGAGAGATTAAGTGGAAAATTTATAAAGTTGTGTAAAGAGAATAACGTTCTTTATAATGCAAGCGTTATTACGAACGGAACGCTTTATAAAAAGGATGTTGCAGAGAAATTAAAAGAATTACAAGTGCAGCATGTACAGATAACATTGGACGGACACAAAGAAATGCATGACAATAGAAGGCCTTATAGAGGGGTAAAAAAGTCTTCTTTTGAAGTTATTATAAAAAATCTTGAAGATACCGTGGGGATACTTCCCGTTGCGTTAAGAATAAACGTTGATAGAGAGAATGCTGAGAGAGTTGTTGAGTTTGTAAAGGAATTGAGAAGCAATGATTGGTTTGATGATAAATTTATTAAACCTTATTTCGGATATGTAAGAAAATACACGTCTTCATGCAGGTGTCACGAAGATGAGTGTCTTTTGCCGGGAGAATTCTGGCAAAGGTCTTTTGAATTACAGCAGTTTCTTGTGAAAGAGGGAATGACTGAGCCTGAATATCCCAATATTTCTTCCGGTTGCGGAGCAACATCAATTCATTCTTATGTTGTAGGGCCTAAGGGAGAATTGTACAAATGCTGGAATCACGTAGGCGAAAAGGAACAAATTGTTGGTTATATAGACAAACCAATTGAATTGAATTCCCTTTATGTAAAATATTTGAATGAAAGTTTTGAGCAGGACGAAGAGTGTAAAGAGTGCAAGTATCTTCCGATTTGTATGGGAGGCTGCGTTGATGTGCTTATTAAAACCAAAAATGGGGAAATGGCTTATAAAGATTGTACAAAATGGAAGGAATACCTTGCAAAACAACTTAAATTTTACTATCAATATCGCTTAAACAAACAAAATCAAGTATCTTGTACAGTGTGAAATAGAAAATGGGATATTATAGAAAAGTTTGGAGAATTTACAAACGATTTCTGGTTTTTTTAAAACCATATTGGAAAGTTGGGGTAGTTGTGGGTATTCTGATGATTTTCTCATCTTTACTTCAACTACCCGCCCCCCTTTTGACAAAATACATAATAGATTCAATAATACCTCAAAAAAATCTAAATATGCTGAATATGCTGATTCTTTTATTGGTGTTGGTTATTTTGGCCAACAATGTTATAAATTATGTGTTTCAGACAATGCTAATCAATTACAGGATAAAAGTTGAAAAAAACATCAGAGTTTTATTAATTGAAAAGGTTTTTGCCGGCCCCATTGCCTTTTTTGAGAAATTCCATGCCGGTTATGTGGTTTCAAGAATAGATTCCGATGTAAATCAACTTGGTCATCTTTTTCTTGAAACATTGCTTAATATTGCATTGAATATCCTTACTTTTTTTGTCGGGTTGTTTCTTCTTTTTTATCTGAATGTCAAATTGGCTGTTATAAGCATACTTTCCCTTCCTCTGTTTGTTGTTTCTTTTCATGTCTTTTCAAAAAAAATGAATGAATTAATGATGCAGAAACAGGAGATGTGGGGTATTTTTAGAGGGGTTTTAACCGAAATTATTTCAATGGTAAAAACAATAAAATTATTTGGAAAAAAGGAGTTTTCATTAAAAAGAATTGAAAAACCTTTGGATAACGCTTTGGAAAGTGAAAAAAAGTTGCAAATGTACAATGTTATATCCGGTATTGCAATAGGGATAACCGGGGTTTTGCTTCCGTTAATTGTTTTATGGTATGGGGTAAGGCAGATTATTTTAGGTGAATTCACATTAGGAGGATTTATTGCTTTTAATTCCGTTATTGGATATTTGTATGACCCTGTTAA
Organism: Acidobacteriota bacterium; assembly: GCA_027067895.1. Taxonomy (GTDB): domain Bacteria; phylum Acidobacteriota; class Holophagae; order Thermotomaculales; family Thermotomaculaceae; genus Thermotomaculum. The sequence continues at coordinate 1,523 of JAMOUY010000001.1, read as the reverse complement.
AAGTTTTGTTAACCTAAATCTTAATATTCATTCTTCAATTGCTGCGGCTGAACGAATTTTTGAAATAATAGACCTTGAAGAAGAAAGTGGAAAATTTGGGACGAAAGAATTAAAAAATGTTGATTCAATAGAATTTAGGAATGTAACGTTTTTTTATCCGGAAAGAGAAGAAAAAAGCGGAATATTAAACATAAGTTTTTCAATTAAAAAGGGTGAAAGGCTTGCGATAGTGGGAGAAACCGGAAGCGGTAAAAGCACAATAGTAAGATTGCTAACAGGCTTTGATATTCCTCAAAGAGGGGAAATTCTTTTTAACAACGAAAATTATACCGTTTATTCTCTTGATTCAATTAGAAGACGAATTGCGGTTGTACCTCAGGAACCGCCGTTATTGTCCGGAAGTATAATTGATAATATCGCTTTTTTTGATAAAGAGGCGGATGAAAAATTTATTTATCAACTTATAAAATTGTGTGAACTTGAACAAACAATTGAAAGGTTTCCCGAAGGAATTCACACCAATGTTTATGAACAAGGAGTGGGATTAAGCGGCGGAGAAAAGCAGAGAATAGCCATTGCTAGGGCATTGTATAGAAAAAGCGATGTCATTATTTTTGATGAAGCCACTTCGGCCCTTGATAAAAAAACGGAGGAGAAAATATTTAACAATTTGTTGTCGCTAAAATGGAATCCTTCCGTAATTTGGATAAGCCACAGGGATTATTTGCTTGATAATTTTAAAAATATTTTGTCTTTGCCTGTGAAGGAAAAGGAATTGGAAAAAGTTTAAAGATTTTTTTAGCCTGTCCTCTTATTTAATTTGTTTTTTTAGTGTAAAATTCAATATGCAATAACTTTTAAGGAAAGAAAATGAAAAATTACCCGGTTGAGAGGGCTTTTATAATCAGCAGAATGATTAACAGGTATCCCGTTTTGGCGGATGCGGTGCGCAAAAAGATGAGGAAAATTCTTGAAAGAGACGGAATTATTTCAAGAGAAAAAATTGTTGAAGAAGCAAAACTTAAAGCAATGGCAGACCAAAGAAGGGAAGGGTTGACCGACCCGATAAATCAGGAAAGCGCCGAAAAGTGGGAAGCAAGGGTAAGGGAACACGTAAAGCAGTTGACAGATTTTTACTTTGCGCTTCACTATTCCCTTGAAGACGCTTTGAATATTCTTGAAGACGTTAAGATGACAAATTTGCAGTTGCAGGAACTTCTTGAAAACGAAGAGGTTTCTTTTGAGTTGATGAAGAGAATAGAAGAGTTGAAAAAGACAAAGGATTATGCTGGTTTTGAAAAGGATTCGGACGTTGAGCATTTGAAGGTAAACGTTATCCGAAACTTTATCAGCGAAAAACTTGAATTTATATCCGTTGCAAAAAAATATTTTTCCTTTGACGATTTGCAGGAAATTAAGGCAAGGATTATCGGAAGCGGGAAAATCGGCGGAAAATCCGCAGGCCTTCTGCTTGCTTACTCAATTTTGAAGAAGGAGAAAAACAAAGACGAAAAATTCCCCGA